>JAKSOK010000011.1 GCA_024405615.1 Phascolarctobacterium sp. | reverse complement strand
GGAAGGAGCAATGTAACTATGTGTGAATTTTTAGATAAGCTTATTGCCAAAGGCGTAGCACAAGGCGAAACAATAGGCGAATTAAAAGGCATTATTAAACTTGTTTTGGATGGAACTATTAGTACTGAAACTGGTGCAGAGAAAGCAAATTTAACGATTGAGGCTTTTAAAGCTTTAGTAGAGGAGTACAAAGCAACTGGTAATATTTTGTTGAATTAAAATAGTCAATGCTTCCACTCAAGAGTGCCTGTGCCCGAAGGGTGCTTGTGCCCGGAGGGTGCTTGTGCCCGGAGGGTGCAAGATCGCGGATGCGTGACTGAAACTACCTTAGAATCATTTTAGAAAAATTTAAAGCATGACTGAATGTTGAATTTGGTCATGCTTTTTTCTTTGTGAAAAGTCCTGCTTTCTTTGCCAATTTACAAATGACATCTTCTTGTGGCGAACTTTTTATATAAAAACTATCGCTATTATATAAAAATATGTTATAATAAAACAAGTAACGAACTAAATAATTATTAAGTTCGAAACTTATGATGGCGAAAATATATTTTAAAGAAAGGGATAGTTTTTTATAATAAATGCTTCATTATTTTAACGTAGAAGTTGCCAAACAATATGGCATTAAGGATGCGGTGGTACTGCAGTCTTTGGCTTTTTGGCTGAAGAAGAATGTAGATAATAAGAATAATGTCCATGATGGAGTGGTGTGGACATTTAACTCAGTGAATAATATGTTGGAGTATTTCCCATATTTGACTTACAATAAGCTTGCCGATTCTTTGCGTAGATTAGAAAAGAATGGCTTAATTACTAGTTCTAATTATAACAAGATGGGTTATGATCGTACTAAATGGTATACCCTTACACCTTTAGGAGAATCTCTGACAGGAACTACAGTTCGTTGTGCGGGTGGCGACTTTGGTCGTTCTAGAGCTGCCAGGAAAGCACGCTTTCAAGAGCAACAGGAAAAACTTGGTGAAAATAACCAAAGACTTGGTGAAAATAGCAATCCCATTATGGAAATTTCCACGATGGTTAATGAAAATGTCAACGATGGATGCTGTGAAAAGGAACGACCTATACCAATTATAGAAACAAATATAGAAGCAGATATAGCAAATATTATTAATATAGCTGATGATGTACGTAATGAAAACCAAGAAATGAGTGAAACTATAAATGCTGAGAATAGAACTCTTAAACCTAGTGAAGTAACAGCTTTAGGTATATGGAAACGTTATAATCCAAATACTGATCTAGGACATGTGGACATTCTAGGTGCATATTACGAAATGCTTGGTTCTTTTAAATTTACTAATCTTGCGGAAGAAGCAGCACATCTTGGCATTAACAAAATGCTTGATTTATTGGACCTATGCAGAAAAATGGAGCAAAATGGAGATATTAATTATACCCAGACTCAAAGAAAAGTTAAATATAAAAGTAAGAATTTTGCTTTCGACAAATTTGACGTGACCAATAAATTAAAATAAAATATGTTTCATGCATCCTGCAGGATGCACTCTTGGCTGAAAGTTTGCTGAAAATTCGTTAAGGCATCCGCGGGATGCAGTAACGAAAGTAATGCCCTCGACTTTGGTAGTCGAGGGCATTTTTTAGTCTTTATTTTCTTGTTGCTCTTGTTTTTGTCGTTTATAAATTTTTCTAGAAATCCAAGTGTTAAATTTCTCTTGTTTATCCGCAACGCGCAGATCTGTCATCCTTTTGTTGATGGCTTTCAAAGCTTCAGCAGCTGTTTCCCATTTTGCTTCTTGGAAAAGCGTATTACGATTAGGAACAACGCTTATGATTTGTTCCTCACCATTGTGCTTAACAAGAACACGTAGGGGAGTGCCTTCCGGCAAATTGCGGATAGCTTTGTTCGCATAGCTGGCCATAAGGGTAGCAGCTTCTTTAATCGTAGCCTCATCCCATTTCTGTTCACTGCGACCAAGAGCAAAAGGCCCCATATAGTCCGCAAGTTCCATAGTTACGTCAGAAGGCTTTTGACAAGCAAGTAAAAGCTCCAAATGTTCAACCGTCTTATTAATCGCCAGAATGTGACCAGCGTGGAAGAAGAAGCGGCCTGCCTTTGCAAGGAGAAAATCTTCGCCTGTAGGATGCTCAAATTCCCTGAAAATAGCCCATAGACGACCACTGCTAGTACGTTCCGTAAGGATGCAGCCACCACCGGAGCCAGGAATCTCCGTAAAACCATAATCTTTCGCCAATTGCAGCTGTTCAATGCGTCCACGCCCATAGATGCCAAGAAGACGATTGCGGTCTACTAAGCCACTAAGTTCAACCTCTGTTGGTTCCATTTTTAAAGCTGAGAGAGGACGCAATAGTAAGCCCTTTGCCTTTGAATCTCGATGCACAATATTTAGAGCGTCCGGTCTTTGGCTCATAGGCCTTTGCCATAATACTTCACCGGAAATAATGAACTTAGCATTAAGCTCTTCCATGATTTCTCTAGCTTTAGTTGCCATAAGAGTATGGCAATCTATGCAGGGATTTAAGGCCGAACCAAAACCATTTTTAGGACCATTTTTTATTAAAGCTAGCATGTCCTCTGTAATATCAACAGGGATTACTTCAATACCGTAAAGCTGACGCCACTTTTCCACGTTCTCAGGATTTCCAAAAAAAGGTGAGCAGAAATTTAAACCTAAAACCCTGAGCCCTTGGTCCATGATTACACGCATAGCTAGAATACTGTCCAGACCACCGCTAAAAAGGGCTACCGCATCATATTTGTTAACAAGTTCTTTCATATTACTCAAACATGCCTCCTTAGGCAGAAATAGTTCATGCATGGTTACTTTTCAACAGTCAGTTTTAGAATCATATTTTTAATATCGTTGGGTTGTCCTAAAATCCACAGCAGGTCTTTTTTCTCCAGTACAAGATTCGCATCTGCATACGCCAGATTGTACGCACCGCGATCAACACTAACAATCATACAGTTGTATTGGTTGCGTAGGGGCGTATTGCGAATAGTCTTTCCCAATAAATCTGGACAATCTTTAACCTGCAAAGCATAAATGAAAAGCTTTAACTCTTTCGGTACTTCTTTATCCAGCATGTAATCCCTTAAACTCCTTTGATGGAAACGTACCTCTAAACCCAACTGCTCCTGCCGAATTGCTCGCTTAAAAATCTCGATGTCTTGAGGCATACCAATAATTGTAAAACGAGAATTCTTGACCAGCTTATCGTCGCCACCAGGCATGAAAGTATTAGAGCTGTCCGTAGCAATACGAATAATATTGCAGTGGTAGTTTTGATAGAAAGAGAGCTCCTTTAATGACTTGCCAATCAAAGGACTGGTGGACTTTACATTGTAGGAAACAATTTGCAGCTGCTGATCTAAAGATTCTCTAAGGGTAGTAATATCACCATCATGGTGCTCTTGCATGTGCTTTTCATTAAGATTTACGAGAAAAGTACTCTCAAGTCTTAAGTATTGACTAATAACCCAACGACAACGTGATAGACCATATACAGCCACAATAATGCAGAAGAAACAAATAAGACCATGCCATTGTGCCAAAGAGTGAAAAACAAAGTAGAGTGACATAACCGCTAAAACAAACTTGCTCAGAATAAGTGCCGTAATGGGAATATGGTTAGCGCGACGCTTGTACCAAAGAATAGCAAAATGACCATCCAGTTGGTGGTTCTGTAAAAGTTTAGCCAAAATAGGAGCCATAGCTATTAAAGTTAAAGCAGCCGCAATGTAGTTAGCAAAAGGAATCTGCTTGTTGTTTAAATAAGGGAGCAGGTAATACTCTGATACAAGGCTTATAGCCGTTAAAAGTACACTGAAAATAAGCATCTGCAGGGCATAGCTCTTTAAAAGCTCTAACCAGGCGTTTTCATCCTTAGCCTCAGGCTCTTCCTCGTCTTGATCAAGGCGTTCTAAAATAGTTCTGGGTAGGTGCTTCCTTACTAGTTGGTAGAGCGGTTCAGCAAAACCCATGCAGAAAGGAGTGGTGAAGGTAGTAATGACGGAAACTGCAACAATGATAGGATAGAGAAAATCACTTGTAACCCCTAATTCCGTACCAACCTTAGCCAGAATAAAGGAAAATTCACCAATCTGACAAAGACAGCAGCCTGAACGAATTGCATTCTTTAAGCTTTGGCCAGCTGCTAGCATACCTAAAGTAGCACTGGTAATTTGGCCGACAATAGTAACAACAATTAAAATAAGGACTGGGATTATGTATTGCCATAAAAGGATTGGATCAACTAACATACCAACAGAGACGAAGAAAACAGCGCCAAATAAATCCTTAACAGGCTTGAAAAGCTCTTCAATGCGTTCAGCAGAAGGTGCTTCTGCAATAAGAGAACCCATGATGAAGGCGCCTAAAGCACTGGAGAAACCGGCATGCTCAGCAATGATGACCATACTTAAGCAAAGACCGACAGCAACGATTAAGAGGGTCTCATCATTAAACAAATTGTTGTAACGCTTAAAGAAAGAGGGGACAATGTACATACCCAGGACAAACCAGAGGATTAAGCAGAAAACTAGATTGCCAATGCCAGGTAAAAGCTCTAAGAGAGAAACATTGGCAGAGGCTGTCGCAATAGTGCTTAAAAGTACCATCATCACAATGCCTGCAATATCTTCAATAATCAGCACACCGAGGACGAAATTGGCAAATTTCTCTTGCTTGAGGCCTAGGTCATCAAAGGCTTTGAAGATAATGGCTGTGGAACTCATGCTTAGCATACCACCTAGGAAGAGACTGTTCATGCGACTCCAACCTAGAATGTTGCCAGTCAAATAGCCGATGATAATCATGTCAAGGACCGCAATGCCTGTAGCAATAAAGGCAGAGCTACCTACTTTTTTCAGCTTGTAAAAGCTAAATTCCAAACCAAGGGAGAACATAAGAAATATTACACCTATTTCTGCCCAAGTTTCCACACTGGCCTTGTTGGCAATAGTGGGAAAGTAGGTGAAATTAGGACTTGTAATAAAACCAGCTACGATGTAACCTAAAACCAAGGGTTGACGTAGCTTTTTGAAAATTAGAGCAGTTATACCAGCGACAATGAGAATCATCGCTAAATCAGCTAAGAGTGTATCCATGGGACCTCCAAATATGTTAGACAAAAACCGTGAATTGGTGTATAATATTATGGTGTATGTTTAGGAATAATTCAGGATTCATTCCTATTTATTATATTATAACTGATAATCCATAATTATGGTAGCTAAAATTTCTTTTGGAGGTCAAAATGGAAGAAAATAAAGAACAATTAGTACTTATAGATGGCGAAATCATGCCGTTGGAGGCTGCTTATGTGGACGCTAACGACCGTGCTTTTAGCTTTGGTGATGGCGTTTTTGAAATTACTCCTGTTTACAATGGCCGTTGCTTTGCGCTGCTGCCTCATATGAACAACCTGTTTGATTCTATTATCAAAATCAAGATTCCCGGTGTTTATATGATTGAAGAGCTGGTTGAATATCATGAAAACCTGCTGGCAGCAACTGGTCTTAAGGATTGTGAAATCTATACTCAAATCAGCCGTGGTAGTGGTGCTTATGATTTGGCTTATCCTAAAATGAGCGTACCGCATCTGACCATGTATGCTGTTCCTGTAGATCGTGCAGCTTTGGCTGAAAAACGCGAAAAGGGTGTAGTTCTGTGCACTTATGAGGATAAACGTTGGGAATATTGTGATGTTAATACTACCAATCGCTTACCTGAGGTTATGGCTAAGGAAAAAGCTACTATTGGCCGTTATTATGATGCTCTGTTTGTTCGTGATGGCAAAATCACCGAAACTACTGAAGCAAGCTTCTTTGTTTATAAGGATGGCATTCTGTGGACTCATCCGGAAAACAATCACATCCATAAGAACATTACTCGTCGTCTTTTGAAGGAGCGTCTGGCAGTTGATATGGACCTGCAAATCATGGAGCGTCCCTTCACTGTAGAGTTTGCTCAAAAGGCAGAGGAAGCATTTATCTGCGGTCCTCGTTGTGAATTTCTGCCCGTAACTAAAATCGACCGCGGTTTTATCAATGGTGGTAAAACTGGCGAATTAGTTTACGAGCTGCAAAAAGCTTTCGAAAGCTATGTGGGCATGGAGTGCCCGAAGAAATAACTGGGGGTCCTTGTTATTTTAGAATTTAAAGAAGTTACCCTAGATGTACAACCACTGTTTGAAAAGTATCTTTCTAAGCCTGGACAAATAGGTTGCGAGTGTGCGTTTTCCAATCATTTTAATTGGCAGGATGTCTTTCATACCTACTGGTGTATTTCTCACGACAGCCTGCTCATAAAAGTTGATATTCATGATGTAAAGTTCTTTTTGCAGCCTTTTGGCGCTAAAGACGAGGATATACCGGCTATTATGGAGGAGCTTCTGGAAGCCAATAATGGTGAGCCTTTTTCCATGCATGGTATTTATGAGGATACTAAAGCACGCTTTGAGAGAATATTTCCTGGTATAGAATTTGAAGAGGATAGGGATAATTGGGACTATGTTTACCTGAGAGAAAAAATCGAAACTCTAGGTGGCAGAAAGCTCCATGGGCAAAAGAATCATTTTAATGCTTTTGTTAAAGCGCATCCAGATTATACCTATGAACCTGTAACCAAAGAAAATTTAGCTGAATGTCTGGCTTTTGCTGAAGCCTGGTGTGATGAGCGTAGCCTGACGGATAGCAGTGATGCTGAAGAAAAGCTGGCAATTCAGCGTGCTTGTCAAGGCTTTGAGCAAATGGGGATGCGGGGCGGCATTATCCGTTTTGACGGTAAAATTCAAGCTTTTAGCATGGGTATGAAGGTCAATGATGAAGCTGCTGTTTTGCACTTTGAAAAAGCAACTCCTGGAGTACGCGGTCTATATCCGGCTATTTGCAAGGAATTTGCTTTAAATGCTTGGCAGGATGTTAAATATTTAAATCGAGAAGAGGATATGGGGTTGCCCGGTCTAAGAAAGGCTAAGCAGGACCTTAATCCTGAATTTCTCTGGAAAAAGTATAATATTACCTATGGTGGGAAATAATGATTTTTCGCGTTGTAACTGAAGCTCAGCTAGAGCAGGTAAAAGATTTATGGGATTATTGCTTTGAAAAAAAGGATGATCCCTTTTTCCAATACTATTTTAATGAATATTGTGTAAAAGGTAATACCGTTTTAGGTGGCTTTGAGAATGTGGATGATTGGGACTGTTTGCAAACCATGGTCCATATTAATCCATATAAGCTAAACCTGCGTGGTCAGGAGCAATTGGTGCCTTATTTAGTAGGCGTGGCTACTGCGCCGGAGGCTAGGGGTAAGCACCTGATGGGAAGTCTGATGAAGACTACCTTTGAGGTTTTGCGTTCTCAGGGAATAGCTTTTGTAACGCTGATGCCAATTTTCGCAGGTATTTATTTACCTTACGAATTTGCTTTCTGTTATGAAAAGCTGAAATACACCTGGAAGACCGGCTCGCTACCTTTACCTAAGCTGTCTGCTGTTGCTAAGGCTAAAACCTTGGTGCGTATGCAGGTTGCTAATGGTAATGGAGAAGAGGGGGCGCCTTTATACGATGAGGCGTTGCAGCAGATTCTAGGCTATGTTTATGATGAGGTCACCTCTGGCTATCATGGGGTTCCTCAGCGTAATGATTATCAATGGGATAAGCTGTTGAGTACACATGCTTTAGAGAAGGTTCAGGCTGCAGTGGTTCATGAAAAAGGTGAGCCTAAGGGTTATATGCTCTATAGAATTGCCGATAATTGCCTGCAGATAATTGAGCTGCTGGCTAAGGATATGGATGTTAGAAGGCGTTTATTAGCTTTTGCTGATGCGCATCTATCCGAAGCTAAGACCTGTGAGTTTTTAGCTGAACCTTGGGATAAGAGCTATCTTTATTTTAAGGATGCTGGCTTGGCACCACAAAAACTGCCCTTCATGATGGCAAGATGTCTTGATGCTAAGAAGGCTTTGGAGCAGCTGCAGGTTGCACCTGAGGCTCTGCAAGGTATTGAGGAAAGTCTGGTTTTACTCTTGAACGATAGTGTTATTGAGCGTAACAATCAGCTTCTGGAGCTTCGTGTTCAGGATGGCAAGCTAGAAGTGGAGAAATCCATTGACAAAGAGCAGGTGGCTATGGACATGGCTTCTTTTACCCAATTATATTTTGGCGCTCTGTCCGCTACGGAGCTGTGGGAAATGGGTAAGCTGCAATGCACGGATGCGAAGAAGGTTGAACTTTTAGATAAGCTTCTTCCTAAACAACGTAACTGGATAAATGAATATTTCTAAAAAAATAAGCTCGAAAGGGGATTAGCCTTTCGAGCTTTACTGTTTTATTTTCTAATTTTATTTTTGCAGTTGAGCAATTCTTCTCTTTGTTTTGCCTTTAATCTTTCCAATTCTGCCTTTTGGTTTTGTTTAAGTGCTTTTAATTCATTTTTGGCAGCAACCTTATTACGTTGTTGTTGAAGCTTAGCAGCTTTTGCTTGGGCATTGTGTTCAATTTTAGCTTGTTGTTGTAGTTGCTTAGCAGCCTTTTCTTGAGCACTTTGTTCGAGTTTAGCCTGTTGTTGCAGTTGTTTAGCAGCCTTTTCCTGAGCACTTTGTTCAGCTTTATATTGTTCCTTTAATTGTTTAGCTGCTTTAGTTTGAGCGTTTTGCTCAGCTTTAGCTTGTTTAATCATTGACTTAGGATATTTTCCACCTAAGGTTACAAACTCAGAGGGAGGAATGGTGATAAAGGTATTACCAACAGCATAAGGTGCTAAATCATAGGGTTGATAAATCAAGGTTAGGCTACCATCTTCATTAACAACACATTCACGGGAAATAGTTTCTACCTTCCAAAAATCTGTAAGGCTAACGGGGTCATTATTGGTATCAGTTAATTGGAAAATACCTAAACGAACGCCTTCGTCTAACGTTTGCGGGCTAGGGGTGCCAATATAATCGCTAGGAATCGCTTTTTTCTCACTATGCAAATCATAGGAGAGGCCTGCTGTGGTATACATACCATGGGCTGCACCATTACAATAGGTCCAGGAATATACAAGCAGATTCAAACGATCATCATTTTCAAGGAGCACTTTGTAGCTCATGGAAATTTTGTCAGCAGCTCCTTTCATGGAGGAATGCTGCTTTTTCAGTTTTGCAAGCTTATCTGCAATATCTTTATTTATTTTTTTAGCAACACTTTTATTTTCTAAAGCCACGATAGGGTATTTCAAAAGATTGCCGTTAAAATTTTCTGTTTCATCAGTTACCTGGGCTGTTACAGTAGAAACTAATCCCAATAGTAATAATGCTATACCTAATGTTTTCATCATGTTTAACCTCATCTGAATAGTGGGATACTATCAATATTCTTCATCTAATATGATATTATATTTGCTTAAAAAATGCAATGTTAAAGCTTATGTATACATTGTTTTAATTATCGATGTAGCAGGAATTTTCGGCTTTAAAAGAGAATATAACAATTTGGTAGATTATGTCTAAAAAGAGGTGAGAATATGTCATTATTAACAGTAATGGCAGCGGTAAGTATTTTCGTTGTGCTCTTTGCTTTACAAAATGCTCAAACTGTAGCTCTTAATTTTATCTTTATAGAGTTCCAGGGATCGTTGGCCTTTGTAACCTTGACTGCTTTTTTCTGTGGCTTATTGGTAGCTGGTTGCTATTTGCTTATCTATAAAGCTAAGCAATATATTAAGGATAAAGCTAACAAAGAAGAAATTGAAAAATTGACTCAAGAAAAGCAAAAGCAAGAAGAACTTATCCAATATCTAAAAGAACATAATGGGCAAATGACAGAGGTGCCCAAGGTTAAAGAAGTAAAAAACCCGTTTATTCGCGAATGGAAAGATTAAAGCATAATTAAATTTGACAGGAAGAACCTAAGCTGGGAAGTTAAGTAAGAATTAAGTAAGAAAAAGTTGTTAGGTAGTTAGGCGCTTAGGTAGGGTGATTTTTATGATTAGTAAGCAGAAGACCTGGGAAATAAAAGAATATGACAAGGATAAGGCGGGAGGTTTGGCTGCAGAGCTAGGTGTATCTCCGCTGGTTACGGGTATCCTTCTGGAAAGAGGATATGCTACGGTAGAGGAAATGCGTAATTTCCTGTTCGGTAGCAAGCAGCCCTTTTACGATCCTTTTCTTATGAAGGATATAAAAAAGGCTGTTGACAGAATTGAATTAGCACTTGCTAAAAATGAGAGAATAACCGTTTACGGCGATTATGATGTGGACGGTATTACTGCTTCCTCTTTACTTTATTTATATTTAAAGGGTAGAGGAGCTGAGGTTAGTACCTATATTCCTAAGCGTAAAAGCGAGGGTTATGGGTTAAATGATGAAGCATTGCGCAGTATTTATGAGGATGGAACCACTTTAGTTATAACTGTGGACTGTGGTATTAGTGGTGTACATGAGGTTGAAAATGCACCTCAGGGTATGGATATTATTATTACGGATCACCACACTATACCGGATGAGTTGCCTGCTGCCTATGCTATTGTTAATACAAAACAAAAAGATTGCAAATACCCTTTTAAGGATCTTAGTGGTGTAGGCGTTGCCTTTAAGCTGTGTCAGGCTTTAGAAAAGCAACGAGGAAATTCTTCCTGGTGCGAATTAACAGAACTGGCGGCTATGGGTACTGTGGCTGATATTGTTCCTTTGAAGGATGAGAATAGAGAAATTGTGCGTAGAGGTCTTAAGGCTATTGCTAATACTCAGCTGGTAGGTCTGAAGGCTTTGATGCGTAATAGTGGTTGCGATAATTGTTCTATAGCATCTGATACTATAGGCTTTAGATTGGCACCACGGCTTAATGCGGTAGGTCGTTTAGAGCATGCTCAGTCTGCAGTTGAGCTACTTGTTACTGAGGATGAGGAAAAGGCCGAAGAAATAAGCATTGAGTTGAATCGGGAGAACTCTTTGCGTCAGGAAATTGGTAAGAAAATTTTGGCTGATGCAGAAAAAATGTTGGCTCAGGAGGAGCATTTAGAGACCGCTATTGTGCTGGCAAAAGAAGGCTGGCATCAGGGCGTAATAGGTATTGTTGCCTCTAAGCTGGTAGATAAATACCATTTGCCGACAATATTGATTAGTACTAATGGTGAAAGTGCTAAGGGAAGCTGTCGTAGTATTCCTGCTCTGAATTTATACGAGGCTATTGCTTCTCAAAGTGAATTATTGACTCAATATGGTGGTCATCATCAGGCGGCAGGATTAACTTTACCTGCGGCGAATGTTGAAGCTTTTAAGGAAGGCTTTAAGGCTTATGTTCGTGAACAATTAAAGCCTGAGGATTATAATCCTAGGATTTCTATAGACAGCGTTTTATGTCCCCATAGGGAGTTGACACTGGAAGAAGTAGAAAACCTTTCTTTGCTAGAACCCTTTGGCTGTGAAAATAGTGCTCCGGTATTTGCCTATACCAATGCCATTATCAATAATCAGCGTGCTATTGGTGCAGATAGAGCTCATCTGCAGTTCATGGTACAAAAAGGAGATTATGGCTATAAGGCGATTATGTGGAACAGGGCAGACCTGCTTCCTGTTTTATACGAAGGTATGCTGGCAGATGTTGCCTTTAAGCCTAGTCGTAATGAATGGAATGGTCATGTGAGCGTACAGCTGCAGATGGAATCTATTCGTCAGAAGCTGATGCTGTGGGATGCACGTTTGCATGATGGATCTAAGCTACAGTTTTTGCAGAAGTTGGCGCGTACGGCCAATGCTATCTGCCTTTTAACTAATAATCCTTTACCGGAGGATGTTTTAAACTGGCAGCAAGAAAATGAGCACTTGGTTACAGTAGCCAAATATAAAGAACTGCAAAATGTATTAGAAAAGCATAATACGGCAGTGGTGGTTGCCTTTGGTATGCCTAATCGTCCCATAAAACAGCTTATTACTGTTTGCAAAGAACAGAAAATAGAAGAATTAGTGCTATTATATGATCAGGAGGATTGTCAACAGGAAATAGATTTACTGGATGCGCAATATCCTGACCGCAATCATATGATAGTTGAATATAAAACAATTATGGCTAAGCTGAGGAGTACAGGAACTGTCTTGGAAAGTCAGGTAGAAATATCCAAGGATGCTCTTAAAGTATTCCAGGAGCTTGGTTTTATCAAGATAAATCAAGGATTCGTGACTGCTGGTCAATCTAAAAAATGTAGTCTTGATGATTCACCATATTACACAAGTTTACGGAAGCAGAAAAACGCTTTATATAGACTGTACACAGAGAATATGCGCCTATCACAATATGAATTGTTACGTGGTAGTAGCCTTGAGAAAGGTAGAATGTAATTATGCCTGCAACAAATGATCCAACAACAATAATTTTAGAGGTGGAAACCTTCTTTAATAAGGCAAGTGAATATTTAAACGAGGAGCAGGTTCTTTTTGTACGTAAGGCCTACAACTTGGCTGCAGATGCTCATAAAAACCAGTTTAGAAAATCTGGTGAACCTTATATCATCCATCCCTTAGGAGTGGCAAGCATTCTTTTGGGTATGAAAATGGATGATAAAACTCTGGCTGCGGCATTTTTACATGATGTAGTAGAGGATACTGATTATACCAAGCAAGATTTGACTAACATGTTTGGTTCTGTAGTTGCTGATTTGGTAGACGGTGTTACTAAATTAGGCAAGCTGGAATATGTATCTAAGGAAGAACGTCAAATTGAAAGCTATAGAAAGATGTTTCTGGCTATGGCTAGAGATATTCGTGTAGTATTAATTAAACTGGCGGATAGACTCCACAACATGCGTACTATGAAATTCATGCCTGCTCATAAGCAGGAGAGCATTTCCCGTGAAACCTTGGAGATTTATGCTCCTTTAGCTCATCGTCTTGGCATCCATGCCATTAAATGGGAGCTGGAGGATTTAGCTTTCCGTTATACTGAACCTGAAACATATTATGATTTGATGGAACAGGTTAAAGTAAAACGTCAGGAACGTGAGCAGATGGTTAATGACGCTATGGAAATATTAAAGGATGCATTGAAGGAGCAGGGGATTGAATGCTCTATTCAAGGTCGTCCTAAGAATTTCTATAGTATCCATAAAAAGATGCTGCGCGATAATAAGCAGTTAAATGAAATTTACGATTTATTGGCAGTTCGTGTTTTGGTGGATAGTGTTAAAGACTGCTATGGTACCTTAGGTATTGTACATAGCATGTGGAGACCTATTCCTGGTCGTTTTAAGGACTACATTGCTGTACCTAAATCCAATATGTACCAATCTCTGCATACTACGGTTGTTGGTTCCATGGATCAACCCTTGGAAATCCAGATTCGTACCTGGGAAATGCATAAGATTAGTGAATATGGTATCGCTGCTCACTGGCGCTATAAGGAAACTGGTGGCAGTAAGGCTGCAACTGGTAGCGAGAAAAACTATGCTGCAAAGATGAGCTGGCTCCGTCAGCTGTTGGAGTGGCATAATGATATGAACGATTCCCACGAGTTTGTGGATTCTGTAAAAATGGATGTTTTTGCAGATGAGGTCTTCGTATTTACTCCCCGTGGTGACGTTTTAGACTTACCTAAGGGTAGCTGTCCCATCGACTTTGCTTATAGAATTCATACGGACGTAGGTAACCGTTGCGTAGGTGCTAAATTAAACGGTAGAATTGTTCCTTTAGATGCTAGATTAAAGAATGGCGATATTGTAGAGGTTATTACTTCTAAACAATCCAATGGTCCTAGCCGTGACTGGTTGAACATCGTTGGCTCTTCTGATACCAAAAACAAGATTCGTAGCTGGTTTAAGAAGGAACGCCGTGAAGAAAACATTGTTAAAGGTCGCGAAATGCTGGAGCATGAAGCAAAACGCCTTGGTTATGATTCTAAGGTGCTGCTGAAGTCTGATAAGCTAGTAGACGTAGCTGTTAAATTGAGACAGGATACTGAGGATAATCTGTTGGCAGCCATTGGCTATGGCGGTGTTCTTTTAGGTACAGTTGTTACCAAACTAGTTGACTTATACAAAAAGGAGCAACAGGCCACTACAACTAAAGACCTGGCTGCAGTTTTAGCAGAACTAAAGCCGCGTAAATCTAAGGCTCAAGCTAGCCATGGTATTCTGGTTAAAGGTGAGGACGGCATTATGGTTAAGCTGGCTCGCTGCTGTAATCCTATTCCTGGTGATCCTGTAGTTGGCTATATTACTCGTGGAACAGGCGTTTCCGTACACTGTGCAGATTGCGTTAATGTTAAGAATGCTTCTGAGGAAGAAAAGAGCCGTATGATTGAGGTATCTTGGGATATTGGCGTATCTGATGTCTATAGAGTTAATATTATTATTCACTCTAACGATAGACCTGGCCTCATGAGTGATATTTTAAGTGTAACTACTGATTTGAAGTTGAATATTTTCGATTTGTCCTCTCATACTGATAAGAACAAGTCCGTTACTACGAAGATTGGTTTAGATATTCAAAGCCTGGACCAATTGGAATTTATCATGAATCGTATGCGTAGAATGAAGAATGTATATTCTGTAGAAAGAGTTGTTACTGGTACCGGAGGAATTAAATGAGAGCTGTTGTACAACGTGTAGATCATGCCAGTGTAACGGTCGAAGGACAGGTAACAGGTGCTTGTCAAAAAGGTCTCATGGTATTATTCGGTGTTGCAGAGGGTGACACGGAAAAGGATTTAAACTACATCGTGGATAAGGTTGTAGGTCTGCGCATTTTTGAGGATGAGGCAGGAAAGATGAACCTGTCCGTAAAGGATGTAGGCGGCGAAATTTTAGCTGTAAGTCAATTTACTCTGTATGGTGATTGCCGCAAGGGAAAAAGACCTTCCTTTGATAAAGCCGCTAAGCCTGATATTGCCAATGCTTTCTATGAACAGTTTGTTGCTGCTTGTCGGGCTCAAGGCCTACAGGTGGGTACAGGCGTTTTTAGAGCTCATATGTTGGTAGAACTAGTTAATAATGGTCCCGTTACTATTTTGCTGGATAGTAGAAAGGAATTTTAAATGAAGCTTTATAATATTCATGTTGGTATGTTAGATACCAACTGCTATGTAATGAAAAATGAAGAAAACAACGAAGGTATCATTGTAGATCCAGGTGCTGATGCTACTCGTATTTTAAGTGCTGTTCAAGAGCTTAAGCTGGTTAAAGTAGCAGCTATTCTGGTTACTCATGCTCATGGCGATCATATTGGTGCTTTAGAGGAAGTACGTCAAGCAACAAAGGCTCCTGTATATATTAGTGCTAAGGATGCTCCTGCGTTAGCCGATCCTGATGCTAATTTGATTCGTTGGCTGGGCATGGATACTCATATTGGTAAGCCTGAGTATACCGTTGAGGATGAAGAAGAAATTGAAGTAGCTGGCATGAAATTTAAATGTCTGCTTACTCCTGGACATACTGTTGGTGGCATGTGCTTTGCTAACGCAGAAAACAACATTACCTTTGTTGGCGATACTATTTTCTGTGAAAGCATTGGAAGAACTGATTTTCCCGGTGGTAGCTACAAACAACTGTTGAGTTCCATCAGAGCTAAATTATTTACTTTAGATAATGAAATGAGATTGCTGCCAGGTCATGGTCCTGCAACTACTGTAGCTTGGGAAAAGAAGAGAAATCCCTTCCTGCAGGATTAATTAGAGTTGAGGGAGAGAAGAGGAGCTTCTCTCATATGTAAAGATGATTAAAAATTGGCAAGCTATCAGAACAAGTACAGTTTTTAAGCTTGGGGTTACTGTAGGTGTATCCTATATACTCTATTTGCTTGCACCCTTTCTGTTGCCCATATTGCTGGCGATTGCGCTGTCCTTTGCCCTGTATCCTTTGGTAAATTGGACGAGCCAACTAACAGTGGGCCATGGTACAATTCATATTTCCAGAGTTTTTTCAATTGTCGTTGTTCTGCTATGCTTTATTACTTTTTTAGCTATTTTAATAAGTGTTTTAGTATTGCCTCTGTTTGGACAGATAAATGATCTAGTGCAAAATCTTCCGGAAATGACTAGCAATGGCTCCATGGATGCCTGGTTTACTGACAAAACTAAGATTCCTAAGCTGCCTTCTGACTACGATATGTTAGTACAGGATGTGTTAGGTTGGGCTATGGGCTTAGTAGGTTCTATGATGCGTAATTTGCTGAAGTCCAGCTTGGAAATTGTTACTGGCCTGGTTGGCCTTATCATCGTACCTTTCTTGGCCTTTTATTTCCTCAAGGATTGGCATGAGCTGCGTAATAGCTTTGTAGATTTATTTAATTATGAAGACCAGAGTAGGGTTAGTGGCGTGCTGGACAAAATTGGCGAAACCCTTAGCGCCTATGTTAACGGCTTAGGGAAGCTGTGTATACTGTCTGCCTTTTGTGTTACTTTGACCTTGTTCGCTTTAGGCGTAAATTATGCTCTGGTTTTTGGCTTTGTAGCAATTTTAGCTGAGCTTATCCCTGTAGTTGGTCCTTTAATAGCGGCTATTCCAGCAGTTTTCGTTGCCTATGGTCAAGAGCCTACCTTAGCTTATAAAGCTGCAGCATTTTACATAATTTATTACCAAATGGATGCTAACTACATTATGCCTAGAATTATGGGTTCCAAGATAGATTTGCATCCTGTAGTTTTGATTATCAGCCTGCTTTTAGGTGCTAAGCTGTTTGGTATTTTGGGTATGGTATTTGCAGTGCCAGTAGCTGCAGTTTATAAAGTTCTTTACAAGGAACTCTGGCATATTGGTGAAAAGTCTGACTAACAATGAAACTGAAACTAATATCAAATATAGAACAGAATATCGTTCCTGCGGTAAGGGATATGGCGGCTTTGTTTGACTGTAACTTGGTTGAAGAGGGAGCAGAGTTGGAACTGCGTATTGCCGGCAATGCTTCCAGTGTTACAGCGATTATCAGCAGAGGTGCTGGCTATCGTTCCTGTACGCAGCTTTTAAAGGATAGTACTAGTGGTGAACTGGCAAGATGCGTTAAACTAGCTGTAGTCTCTGTGCTGGAGCAGGTAACTCATAAACATCCTGATATGCCTTGGGGAGTTCTCACAGGCGTTAGACCTGGTAAGCTAGGCCATAAGCTTTTAGAAAGCGGCGTAGCAGCTTCTGAATTACCTCAACTTTTAGCAGAAAGATATTTGTTGCCAGCTAAACAAGGTCGTTTGCTGACAGACATCTGTACTTTACAAGCTAAAATTGCTCCTAAAAATGAGGCTGGTTTATATATTGGAATTCCCTTCTGTCCTACAAAATGCAGCTATTGTTCTTTCCCTTCAGGAATCATTCCTCAAAGTGAAGAATTACAAGAAAAATTTCTAAAATTGATTGAATTAGACCTGCAAAATGTGGTACAATTATTAAGTATGCATTCTGTTAAAGTTTCATCTCTATATATAGGTGGAGGGACGCCAACAAGCTTTACAGATAGAGTATTTTCCCATTTTATGGAGATTGTGCAAAAATATGCACCTTGGTCTTCTATTAGGGAGTTTACGGTAGAAGCTGGACGTCCAGATTGCTTTAGTAGACCTAAGCTAGAGGCTATGGAAGCTGTAGGGGTAAATCGCATTAGTGTAAATCCTCAAACCTTTCATGATAAAACTCTGGAGCGTATTGGTCGTAAGCATAGCGTGGCGGATTTCTACAAAGCCTATGATATGACGAGAGCGAGCAGGATTCCTATTGTGAACATGGACTTAATCATAGGGCTACCAGGAGAAACAGAGCAAGATATTGCTTATTCTTTGGAATGTGCTGCTAAGCTGAAACCTGAGAATCTGACAGTGCATACTTTGACCTTGAAAAAGGATGCGGCATTGTTCCAAAAGCAGGGAGAAATCAGCTTAAGTGCTGAAGCTGCTGGTAGAATGGTGGAGTTAGGTGCTAGTACTGCAGCTGAGCTAGGTATGGTACCGTATTATTTATACAGACAGCATTACATGTTAGGGCATTTAGCTAATGTTGGTTATGCAATGCCGGGAACTGAAAGTTTGTATAATATTCAAATGATGGAGGAAAGACATACGGTTATGGCTGTTGGACCTTCTTCCTCTAGTAAGATGATTTTAGAGGATGGACATCATTTGTTAAGACATGCGATGCCGAAAAACATCGCAGTTTATGAGAATACATTAGAAGAGCAGTTTGCCAAAAGAGCTCTTTTACTAAAATAAATTCCACGTCAAACTCGCTAGATGTGCTGATAGACGAGGAAGGACGAGGCTTTGACCGCAGGCGTAGCAGCGCTACTCCGAGGATCAAAACGTAGTTCTGACGAAGTATAGCAGTGCAGCTAGTAGAGTTAGTATAGGAGGAAATATGTTAACAAGTGCTCCACGCGGCACAAAAGACATAATGCCTAGCGAGGTAAACAATTGGCGTTACCTGGAAGGCGTTGTACGTGATATTTGTGCTAAATATGGTTATAAAGAAATAAGAACACCGGTATTTGAACATACTGAGTTGTTTCAACGCGGTATTGGCGATACTACTGACGTAGTAGAGAAGGAGATGTACACCTTCACCGACCGTGGTAATAGAAGCATTACTCTGCGTCCGGAAAATACTGCTTCTGCAGTACGTGCTTATGTTGAGCATAAGCTGAGCAAGGACGAAGCTGCTACTAAATTCTTCTACATTGGTTCCATGTTCCGTTACGATCGTCCTCAAGCTGGTCGTTTACGTGAATTCCACCAATTTGGCATTGAAGCCTTAGGTGTTCCTGGTCCTAACGTAGATGCAGAAATCATTCTGTTGGCGGTACAAGTGCTGGAGACCTTAGGTCTTAAGGACTTAAAGCTGAAGGTTAACTCCGTAGGTTGTCCTAACTGCCGTCCTGGTCACAGAATTAAACTGCAAGAATTCTTCAAGCCTAACTTTGATGTTCTCTGTGCCGACTGCAAGAGCCGTTACGATCGTAACCCTCTGCGTTTACTGGACTGCAAAGTTCCTAAATGCCAAGAGGTTGGCGTAGGTGCTCCCAGCTTAGAAGAATGCCTGTGTGAAGATTGCAAGGCTCACTTTGAAGGCGTAAAAGAGCTGTTGACTGCAGCTGGTGTTGATTATGTAGTTGATCATAATCTGGTTCGTGGTCTGGACTACTACACCAAGACCGCATTCGAGATTCAATATAGTCCTTTAGGTGCTCAATCTGCTGTTTGTGGCGGTGGCCGTTATGATGGCTTAGTACAAGAAATCAGCGGTGATGAAGCAAGACCTGGTATTGGCTTTGCTATGGGCATGGAGCGTGTGCTCTTAGCTCTGGAAAAACAAAACCTGTTGCCTGACTTCGACGAAAGCATTGATGCATTTGTTGTAGTACCTAAGCAAGATTTGTTTACTCAAGCCTTCAAAACTGTTATGGAACTACGTAGAGCAGGGGCCAAGGTTGAATATGATTACGAAACCAAGAGCATGAAGAGCCAAATGAAAAAGGCTAATAAAGCTCAAGCCAAATTCACCATTATCTTTGGTGAGGATGAGGTTTCTAGAGGTTGTGTAACTCTGAAGGATATGAGCAATAGTGAACAAAAAGAAGTTGCTATTGTTGAATTGATTCAAGAGTTAACAGTCAACAACAGTTAACAGTTAACAAGTAACAGTCAACAGAAAGTTAGCGTAAAGCTTTCTGTTGACTGCTAGATAAAGTTAGTTATTATCAAACTATCTAATGATAGCTAGCCTAAGCTTATCACTACCTATTCTGTTAACTGTTAACTATTATCTGTTAACTAATTAGCGTTACAATTTCGGCTTTTCGCCGACATTATATAAACCCTGTTAAACAAAAAATTAGAATAAAATTGAGGTGTAAAAATGATTAATGCAAAGCGTAGCCACTCTTGTGGTGACCTTCGTAAAGAACAAAACGGCGCAGAGGTTGTACTGTGCGGTTGGGTTGCTAAACGCCGTGACCATGGCGGACTGATTTTCGTTGATCTGCGCGACCGTAGCGGTATCGTGCAAGTAGTTGTTGACCCTGAAGCAGCAGGTGCAAGCTTCAAGGTTGCAGAAGATATGCGTAATGAATACGTAATTAAAGCAGTAGGTAAGGTTCGTCTGCGTGATGAAGCTACCATCAATCCTAACTTGGCTACTGGCGAAATCGAAGTATTGGCTAGAGAAATCGAAGTACTGAACGCAGCAAAGACTCCTCCGTTCTACATTCAAGATGGCATCGATACCGATGAAAACCTGCGCTTGAAATATCGTTATTTGGATCTTCGTCGTCCGGAAATGCAAAAGAATCTGATTCTGCGTCATAAAGTTGCAAAACTGATGCGCGATTATCTGGATAACCATAACTTCCTGGAAATCGAAACTCCGATGCTGTGCAAGAGCACTCCGGAAGGCGCTCGTGACTATCTGGTTCCTTCTCGTGTAAATCCCGGCAAGTTCTACGCTCTGCCGCAATCTCCGCAAATCTTCAAGCAAATCCTGATGGTTGCTGGTATGGAACGTTATTTCCAAATCGCTCGCTGCTTCCGTGATGAAGACCTGCGTGCTGACCGTCAACCTGAATTTACCCAATTAGATATGGAAATGTCCTTCATGTCTGTAGATGAAATTCTGGAGCTGATGGAAGGCTTAATCAAATTCATCTTCAAGGGTGCTTTAGATAAAGACATCGCAACTCCGTTCCGTCGTATGACCTGGGATGAAGCTATGGACCGTTACGGCTCCGATAAACCGGACCTGCGTTTTGGCATGGAACTGGTTAACATGGCTGACGCTGTTAAAGATGCAGACTTCACTGTATTCCGTTCTGTAATCGAAAATGGCGGTCAAGTTAAAGCTATCAACGTAAAGGGCTATGCAAATATTCCTCGTCGTGAAGCTGATAACCTGAA
>JAKSOK010000109.1 GCA_024405615.1 Phascolarctobacterium sp. | reverse complement strand
GCATTGTGATTGCGGTCCGCTAATACTGCCAACAGAATTACGATGCCTTTAACAACTTGTTGATAGAAACTGGAAACATTTAAAATGTTTAAACCGTTATTCAGAGTACCAATGATTAATGCACCAATCAAAGTACCAACAATGCGACCTTTACCACCGGAAAGGCTGGTGCCGCCTAATACAACTGCTGCGATAGCGTCCAATTCATAGCCGGTACCTGCAGTAGGTTGAGCAGAGTTAAGACGGCTTGTTAAAATTGCGCCAGCTAAACCACACAACATACCCGTTACAGAATAGCAGAAAATTTTAACGCGCTCAATCTTGATACCTGCGATGAAGGAAACTTTTTCGTTACCACCAACTGCATAAATTTTACGGCCTAAAGGTGTTTTAGTCAAGATAAAGTAAAGAATTGCGAACATAATCAGCATTACAACTGCAGGAACAGGAATACCAAAGAAGTAGCCTTGACCGAAATCAAGGAAAGCTTGGTTTTCAGTTAAACCGGAAATAGGATTACCATTGGTATACACTAAAGTTAAACCACGGAAAACGGTCATGGTTGCCAGAGTTGCAATAAAGGGAGCAACTCGACCCATGGTTACGATAACACCATTAACTGCACCTAAAACAGTACCGATAAGGCAAGCTACTACAATGGCCAGAATGGGATCCATACCGCCAACAATGAAGCTGCCCATTAAAGCACTGGAGAGAGCCAATATAGAGCCTACGGACAGGTCGATACCGCCGGTTAAGATAACAAAGGTCATACCAAAAGAAATCAGAGCGTTGATAGAAACCTGGCGCAGCAGGTTTTTCAGGTTGCCAGGTTCAATGAAGCTGCTGTTGAGGCAAGCGATAATAGCAAATAACACAACCAGGCCGATAAGAGCACCGGATTTTTTTAATAAAGCTTTTACATCCATTCTTTACATTCCTCCTGTCGCTAAGGACATTATCTTTTCTTGGGTTGCTTCGTCGTGCATTAATTCACCAGCAATTTTGCCTTCGTGAACAACCACGATACGGTCACTCATGCCAAGAACTTCCGGTAATTCAGAAGACACCATGATGATAGAAACGCCACTAGCAGTTAATTCATTCATCAATTCATAGATATCTTTCTTGGCTGCTATATCAATGCCACGAGTGGGTTCATCCATGATGATAACTTCGGGTTTCATACCAACCCATTTTGCAATAACAACCTTTTGTTGGTTGCCACCGGAAAGAGCACCTGCTTCTAAATCTAAACTGTGAGCTTTTACGCCAAGCTTTTTAGCTAATTCATCCGCAAAGGCTTTAACACGACTAAAGTTAATCACACTATTAGAGGCAAAGGTGTCTACACTAGGCAATGCAATATTGCGCATAATGGAGAAATCAAGAATTAGGCCTTCGGTTTTACGGTTCTCAGTAATAAAACCAAAGCCAGCTTTAATAGCATCTAAAGGTTTATCAATTTTCAAAGGCTTGCCGTTGAAAATTATTTCGCCGCCTTCACGTTTATCAACACCGAAGAAGGCACGCATAATTTCAGTACGGCCTGCACCCATCAAGCCCGCAAAGCCTAAAATTTCACCTTTACGCAGATTGAAATCTACGTTTTTAAACAACTTACCTTGGCTAAAGTTTTTAAGTTCAAGGATAACTTCGCCAGGTTTATTTTTACGAGCAGGATAGAAATCGGTGATGCTACGACCAACCATGTCATGTACTATATCGGTTAAAGCATAGTTTTTAACAGGACGGGTACAAACGGAAACACCGTCACGCATAACGGTGATATTATCGCAGTTAGCAAAAACTTCTTCCATGCGATGGGAAATATAAACAATGGTTACGCCACGTTTCTTAAGCTCACGCATAACCTCAAAGAGCTTTTGAGTTTCGCGTTCTGTTAAAGCGGCTGTGGGTTCATCCATGATAACCATTTTTGCATCAATGAGCAGATTACGAACAATCTCTGTCATTTGTTGTTGACCAACGGAACAATTGCCTGCTTCTTCGTCCAAAGGCAGATCAATGGACATTTCTTTGCATTTAGCTTCAGCAATTTCACGCATTTTTGCATAGTCAAGCATACCCCATTTGTTTTTTATAGGGCGCATAAGGAACAGATTCTCCAAAATGCTTAGATTGGGCCAAATATTTTGCTCTTGATGGATAAAAACAATGCCATTTTCTTCGGCTTCTATAGGACCGCTATAGCTAACTTGTTTGCCATCTACAAAAATTTCACCTTTGTCCTGTTTGTGTAAGCCAGTGAGAATATTCATTAAGGTTGACTTACCGGCACCATTTTCGCCCATTAAAGCATGAACCTCACCACTATGAAGGGTAACGTTTACGCCTTGGAGCACAGCATTAGTACCAAAGGACTTGTAAATGTTTCTCAATTCGACTTCCATAGTCTCTCCTCAATACTTCCTGTAGTTTATGGTATATTTTTTAGAAAATTACATTGGAGTGCAGAATAACGTTAGCGTAGGGGGTGATTTCGCCAGTACGGATAACGCATTTTGCCTTAGTTGTTGCGGCTTTGAATTGTTCGTGATTTTCGTCTACAATCCATTGTTGTTTTTGGAAAAGGTCTTTCATAGCTGCATAAACAGCAGGGTTACGATCTTCCATTTCTGCTGCAATTTCAACTTTTTCAATTTCCATGTATTTTTCAACTTCAGCAACAACTTCCATGAAGGAAGGAGAGCCTAATTTTAAAGCTAAATCAATTTTGGGAACACCAGCGGGTACGGGTAAACCGCAGTCACCAATAACAATAGTATCGGTATGGCCTAAATCTGCTAAAACTTTAGCAATAGCACTGTTTAAAATACCAACTTTTTGCATTGTTTATTTACTCCTCCTAATTTTATTTTAACATATCTTGAACTTCTTTTAAGTAAGGCATACCACCTTGAGCACCTTTGCGTTGGACGGATAAAGCTGCTGCTGCATTACCAAAACGAATGGCTTCAGCTAATTCCATGCCATTGGCTCTTGCTACTGCGAAGGCACCGTTGAATGTGTCGCCGGCACCAGTAGTATCCAAAGGTTTAACCTTAAAAGCAGGTACATTTACGACTTTGTCGTTAGAACCATAAGCAACGCCTTTGCTACCTAAGGTCATGATAACTTTATCTTGGTTAGCTAACAGAATTTCCTCGGTGGATTTGCCAGCGAAGAGAATTGCTGCTTCGTGCTCATTAGGGGTTAAATAATTAACTTTTTCTAAAACCTCTGCAGGCACGGGTGCAACAGGAGCCGGATTCAGCAGTACAGGAATATTAAGCTCAGCACATTTTGCAATAGCATAGTGAATTGTTGCAAAAGGAATTTCGTGTTGTAACATTACCAAATCAGCAGCCTTAATTTTCTCAATTGCTGCATCGACATGCTTGGGTTCAACTTTATCATTTGCTGCTTTGATAACATAAATGGTATTATCATCTTCGGCTACAGTGATGTGAGCCGTTCCAGTGTTTTCTCCAGGTAAAATTTCTAGGCAGGAGCAATCAATGTTATTTTCTTTTAAGGTTTTCAGCATCATTTCGCCATACATATCATCGCCTATACAACCAACCATGGTAACTTCAGCACCTAAACGTGCTGCTGCTACAGCTTGGTTAGCACCTTTACCACCGGGGTAGAGATTAAGCTTTTTACCAAATAAGGTTTCACCAGGGTGGGCAAAACGATCACTTTCTACAGTAACGTCAATGTTACAGCTACCGATTACAACTATTTTTGCCATAATATCCTCACCAAATTTTAAAATTTATGTATATTTAGATTAATGAAAGTTGCAATAATCCAACTTCAATATTCGACACATAGTTGAAAATTCCTTTTAGGTTTTCAGGAGTTGTGAAAATAGTAATTAGTACTTGTAAGTTATATAAAAAATATAAATATTGTAGAATTCATTTGCTTTTGCAACAATATATGTTATAATAAAATTACTATAAAGAGAGTTTCTTTTTATGGCGAAAAGATTATGGGAATCTTGGGCAAATTTGTATTTTAAATTATTATTTAAGTGAGGTAAAATCATGAAAAAATTAGCAATGGCATTAGCAATGACCGCTACTATGGCAATGGCAAGTGTATGTGCAGCAGCTGGCGAAGGTGCTGCTTTAACTAAAGAACAAAAAGCTGCTGAAGCTTTATTTGGCGGTTTAAATGGTGTTGAAACTGTAACCTATGCACAAGCATCTGCTGGTATGGTTCCTGAACTGAAAACTAAAATTACCGAGCAAGCATTCAACAACTTGAAAAAATCTGTAAAAGATAAATTAGGTAACTGCAAAGAAGCTAAATTCCGTAGCTTTGAACGTTTTAATGATGGTGACCGTGTAGTTTACATGGGTAAATACAGCAAAGAAGAAGCTGTAGCAATGGTATTTGTATTTAACCCTGCTGGCAAAATTGTGAACTTTGCTCTGAATCCTTTGCAAAAAGCTCCTGCACAACCTGCAGCTCCTGCAAAGAAATAATTTCTAAATGACTAGAAACTCCTCACTTATGTGGGGAGTTTTTTATTTCGTTTTATACCAGTTTGAGGTAAACATAAATATATGGAAAACTATGCTTTGATATGATAGAATAACATTATAATTAAATGTAAATTAAAAACGAGGCGCAGAATGAAAAAATTGTTTTTAACCTTAATTTTAGCTACTGTGTTTGGTTCAACCTGTGGTGCAGCTAGCAGTATTGTTATTGATAATGTACAGGCAAAAGGCGTATTGGATTTTTCTGCAGAATTTTATTGTACTTTAAATCCTGGCTTTGTAGTTGCTAAGAGCAATGCAGATTATGCCATTCTAGCTGCCAAAAGAAAAGATGCAAATGGAAAAGATTTTATGCAGCAGATACGATTAACAGCTGTACAAAAGGATAAAAATGTAAAATTAGGCTATGAAGCTGTTAAAATCATTAATGGTGAAAATGGTAAACCTGTATTAGAAAATATTAATGAACCTGGTAATGAGCGCAATACCTTAGCTACCTTGAAAACAGTATTTAACGATCATTATTGCTTTGGTTATGTTTTGTCTACTGAATATAAGGACAATGGTTTTGTGATTGATTTGGTAGACTTGGATTCTTCATTTAGAACTGCAGGAATAAAGCCAGGTGACATATTACTTGCTGTTGATGGCAAAGCTATAACTAAAGCTGATGAAGGCCTATATAATGATAAAGCCTTAGAAAGCTGCTTTACCGGTAAAGAAACAGAATTTCAAATTCTTCAGGCTGGCGAAGTAAAGACTTTTAAATTGAAGCCTATTTTTGAACCAGCAATGCTACGCTGAAACGAAAAGTTTTAATATAATTTATTTATAAAGTCTATTTGTCTATAGTATAATAATGGTGTCTATCATAAAAATATTGTAAAATTGAAAGGAGTATTGCCCATGAAGAAAAAATTACTAGCAGGAATTATGACACTTGTTTTTGCAGGTACTTGTGTACCTACTGCTTTTGCAGATTCTTTTGCTATTGCAACCAACAAATCTGCAGAAATTTCTTATGCGTATATTGATAATTCTACTTCTAACTCCAATGGACCTCAAATTGCTCCTCAGGTGAACAAACCTGTTAATAATCCTACTTGGGGTACTGTTGTTGTAAAACCTGACAATAATAATGGTATTTATAAAAATCCAAATGGTAGAATAAAGGGGAATAAACATAAGCCTCATAAAAACCATAAACCAAACGAATATGGCAAACATAAAGTAAAGCCTAACAAACCTGACCAAGGAAGTTATAAACCAAATAATCCTAGTGGCGTATATAAACCTAACAGACCTAATAACGGTACTTATAAACCAAATAATCCTAGTGG
>JAKSOK010000108.1 GCA_024405615.1 Phascolarctobacterium sp. | reverse complement strand
AGGAATAATATGGGAATTAACGAAGATGCAATGTGGGCAATGGCCAGAAAAATGGGAATGCCTGAAAGTGCGATTGAAGCTGTAAAGGCTAAAAAAGCTGCTGCTAAAGAAGGAAAATCGTCCCCCATGCCAGATTTAGGTAAAATCATGGAAATGATGAAGGGGAAAAACAAAGACGAAATGATGAATATGGCTAAGAAAATGGGGATGCCTCCTCTAGCTAAGGGTATGGATGGTAATGAGGTTATAAGACGCTTAAAAAAACTAAACACTATTACTGAGCTGAAGGATATCCCTGTCCTATCTCATGCACTATTTCCTGGCACTCACTGTCCCCTGATGGGTGCAGAAATGGCTATCGCAGGTATTAATGACTGCTTAATGGTCATTGTTGGTACTGATGAATGCAGCTATTATACTAAGGGTATGACTATTAACGAACGTTGGGGCGGTCTAAAGGGTCGTTGTGTCTCCATTATCCTCGATGGTCATGATGTTACCTTCGGCAGCACCCAGATGATGGTAGAAGCCTTTAAGGAAATTATGGCGGAATATCAGCCTAAATGTGTTGCGCTTGTTACCACCTGCATCATCGAGGTTATTGGTGATGATTATGATGCCATAGCTGCTCAATTAACTAAGGAATATGGCATTCCCGTAATGGCTATTCATACAGAGCATTTTAAGTGCGAGGATCATTTTCCTGGTCTAGAAAGAACCATTTCTGCCTGTTATGAGTTAATGGAGGCAGAAGTAGAAAAACAAAATACAGTTAATGTATTGGGCCAACGTATGGGAGATTTTTGCTCCACCGAACTTTACGCTATGCTGACTAAGGCTGATGTTAAGGTGGCTATGCAACTGCCTAGTGGAACCTCTGTAGAGGAAATCCGCCAGGCGGCAGCGGCTAAGGTAAATATTGTAGTCCATGATATTGCCCTTCCTTTAGCTAAACAAATGCAGGAAAGCTTTGGCATCCCCTATGTTTATTTCAATCGTTTCGTTAATCCGGAGCATATTCTGACTAATTATAAAGAATTATTCGCTTATCTAGGGGCTGATCTGCCCCAGGAGGTAATGGATAAATATGCTGCCTGCAAGGCTTTAGAGGAGCAGGTTAAACCTGTGGTAAAGGATATTACCTATGTTTACGGCAATACTCCCTTTGACTGCTTTGAATATAACAGCTATTTGTGTCAGCTAGGTATGAAGGCAGTGCTTATTCAAAGCAATCGTTTTGCAGAGGTTAATCAGGCAGATGTACAGAATATTCTAAAATATGCGAATCCCTATATTTGCCGTGCTGCCAATATTCCTCCTCTGCGCAGTGTATATGATGTAATTCATCCTCATATGTATATGGGACATGAGTTCGATGATATTCTGCGTAAGAAGGGCATGGCTAATCTACATACGGACAGAGCCGGAACTATGATGGGCTTTGAGGTTAATCAGTTCCTTTTAGAGCTTTTGCCGGGTACTGTAGCTAAAGCGAAAGAATATCGTAAGGAGGCTGGATTATGAGTTTAGTTAGATTTTTACCTACTCCCTCTGATAGAATGGGAATTATCTGGAGTCTTTTGGCAATTCAGGATAGCGTGGTTTTAGAATATGGTCCTGCAGGTACCACCCACTATAGCATGGGTTTATATGGAAGTCTGGGCCTGCGCTTTCAAAACCGTCTTTTCACCACTCATTTAAGCGAGGATGACGTGGTTATGGGAGATGTTACTAGACTTGAAGAATCTATTCTAGAGATTGATAAGGTTTACCAGCCCAAGGTGATTTTTGTAGTAGCTTCCTCTACTACCGCTGTTATTGGTACAGACATTAAGGGAGTTTGCAAGTATATGCAAAAGGAAGTTCAAGCCAAACTAATTTCCTTTGAGCAGGGAGGCTTTAGAGGCGATTACAGCGTCGGTCTGTTGGAAACTTATAAGCTATTGGTTAAGAATATAGTAAAGCCAGCAGAAAAGAAAAAAGGCACCTATAATCTTATTGGTGCCTCTGCTTGGCGTTATCGTATGTCTTCCGACATTTGGGAGGTTAAAAGTCTTCTCAAGGAAGCACTGAATTTAGAATGCAGTGCTTGCTTATGCGACAATACCTCTGTAGAAGAAATCCAATCCATGAGCGGTGCAGAATTAAACATTGTACTAGGTAATGAAGGCTTAGCCGCCGCCAAGCTCCTGCAAGAAAAATTTGGTACTCCCTATATTTATAAGGTTCCTTATGGTTATCAGGGAACTATCGACTTTCTTGAGGCCGTTGGTACTATATTAAATATAACACCAAATCCCCTGGTAACTATGCGCCTCAAGATGAAAATTAAAGGTATGTCCATGCTATTTATGTACACTATGATGGGTGGAGGAAAGATTCGTCCCTTCTTTGCAATCAGAGGTGATTACGATATGGTCAAGGGTATCAGTACTTTCCTGGAAGCTGCCAATATTAAACCGGTGCTAAAACTATGTGCACATTCTTTGAAAGCTATTGAAAATGCAGACTCCTCTATTCAGTTCTGTAAAACTGAAAAGGAATGGCTTAACCTCATTGCTCCTCTGCAAAAGACGCTGGTGTTGGCGGATGATATTGCCCTAAATCAGTGTGATAACAGTAATACTAAGCTACGTATTGCTGCTCCTTATCTTAAGGGAGGAGTAGTCGCTACTCACCTGCCCTTTATGGGTGAAAAGGGTGCCGATTTCCTAATGGAGAAAATAACTGAATATTATCAAAGTTTCTAAATATATGTGGCCTTAACTGGGACACGGTGTCAGTCACCATGTCCCACCTTCGGGTGTGCCAAAGGGACCAGGTGATTTTGGCACGCCAAGTTCCCTTGGGAGAAACAAGTGGTGGTTTCCTCAAAGAAAAAAGAGCCGTGAAAAATTTACACTTTTTCACGGCTCCTTGTTTTAATTAATCTATTGCACTAAGTTTTTGTGTTAGCCTTTTAGAAAGTTGCACTTACTTGGAAGTGAATTCTAACAGCGTCTTGATGCTTGCCATTCAAATCCCGAACTAAAGGAGTACCAACACACAGGTTAGCATACACCTTGTTTTTAAAGGTGGTTCGAATACCTGCACCAACACTGAAAATATAATGGTCATCAAAGGCACTGTCGCCAAAGCAATAACCACCATCTGTAAAAGCATAAACGGAGGTCACTTTATTAATTACAGGCATAGAATACTCCAGACTGTAGTTTAAGCCACCATCACCGGAAATAACACTTTCTTTATAACCACGTACGCTATTCATTCCTCCTACATAAAATTGACGAGCGGATGGCAGGTAATTTTCAGGAGACCATTGGAAATTCAGACGGGCATTAATTAAACTGTTGTTTTTAAAGGCTCTCTGGTACAAACCATCAAACAGATAACGGCTAATACCTCTGTTATTATTCATATCGGTAACCTTATAAGTTACAGGATCAACTGTTTTGATACTGTCAGCCAGTCCGTAGGAATAGGTATGCTTTTGATAGAAAATATGACTATTACCATAATTCGTCAAAGAATAATTTAAGCTGATGTCATCCAAAGTGTCATCTACCCAAGGTATTCCAGAAAACTTAGTATTAGAGTTTTGGTGGCCTAACTCCAGTCCGACCATTGCTCTAGTCTTCTTGGTAACTACTAAAGGTTGAGATACACCTATATTTAAAGCGTAAGCATGACCTTTTACTCCCATAGCTTCCATAGCACCATTAACAATTTTAACTCTATTGCCACTGGCGCCAATATTTAATTTAGTACCGCTATGTCCTAGCTGTCTGCTATAGCCGGAAGCAAAAGAGTTGGTACCTTGGCTATGTACATAGCTAATATTCAGACTATCTCTTTCTCCGCTTAAGCTTCGAATATTGTAGAACAAGCCTTGACGCCAGGTTCCACTTGTTTCGCTACCTTGGTTATCAGAATAAATGATCCAGCTTTGATTTTTAGGTTCAAAAGCCTGAATTAGGTAATCAGTAGTTCCAGGCTCTTCACCTGCCTGCATAACGATGCGCAACTGAACATCATTGGTGCCATTGAAGCGAAGTAAATCCTTGTTTAGCTCCTTGATATTCATAATTTCTCCGGGCTTAAGGGAAATACGATTAGTTACATACTTTTCTTTAGTATTTGCATTGCCTGCAACAACAACCTTACCGGTAATACCTTCCAATAGCTTTATTTGGACTACACCACTTTTTACTCTTTGAGCCGGCAGATAAGCTCTGCAGGTCATATAGCCTTTGGTGCCATATAGAGCATTAATTTTATTGACTATATCATATAAATCCTTAAGAGCAACCTTTTGACCTATATAGGAAGCCGTAATACCACTGATTTCTTCCGGGTTAAGTATCTTAGATGCCTCCACCTTTAGTTCTTTCAGTTCAAAGGTAGTAGATGCTTCAGGGCTATCGGTTTGGACTTGCTGTTGATTAATCAATTCAGCTTTACTATTTTGTTTGTCTTCTTCAATCTGGCGAGCAACTCTTTCTCTTTCTAGATACTCTTGAGCACGTTGCAGCTGAGCACCAGCAGTAAAGGACAGGTTATCTTTTATGGGAGCAGCAATAGCTACCGAAGTAGCCATTGCTGTACCTGCTAATACTAATGAGGTTATTAATAACGTTTTTTTCATAATCTTTCAATCCTTTCTTCCTGACGAGGAATTATTTATCCTCTTTTTCCTCCTCAGCCTTAACGATGGGGCCATCAGGCAGCTCGTATAAGCCATAACGGTTGAAATATACAGGCTCCGGACTGATGGCATTAGCATCTATCCTCAAAGGATTATTTATGAAGTGCATATAGCTCAATAAGTTTTCTTCACTGAAACGTTGGTCGTAAACATAGTAGTAATTTGTCAGATGCAAAAGATTACCGTTAGAAGTTTGAAGATGAGGTTTCTCTTCGAATTTGACATAAGTCCACAGGTTACCAGTATTTTCAGGATAGTACCAGCTACCGGGAGCATTATTGCCATAATTCAGATCAGTATCCTCAAAATAGCTGCCCAAGTTATTTTTGGGATTATAACGATTATAATCATACCAGTAAATGGAGTTATTACCGTCCTTAATAGGATTTTTACCATAAACGCTGGTAGTCATATCTTTATTGGTTAACACAGCTTTATTCTCAACTGCCAGCTTATCAAAATACAGCATGCCATCTTTTAAGCCCACATTTGCATCAGTTACCCACAGTCGCAGGAATTCAACACCTTTATTGACCTTGGTAAAGTTGAGTTTAACATTATTTGTGGGTTCATCATCTTTAGCACTGCGCAGATCAACTTTCAATAAATCCGGACCGCTGGGGCGTTGGCTAATATCCGACATCTCAATATCGTTGCCTGCCAAAATAAGTTTCTCACCTACAACGGCTTTATCATTGCGTAGCTGGTTGCTCATATCTTTAGTATATAGGGCAACAATGTTACCATTTACGCTATGTAAAGTCAAATTGCCGTTCAAAGTACCCGCTTCGGCCCTTTGTCTAGCTAAAACCTCATATAGGTCAACTTCTCCCAGTCTAGTGTCTGCAGTAATACTTCCGTTAAGGGATAGCAATGATGCAGGCGCCGTGCTAGTAATATTACCTTCTTCTGCCCGAATCGTCAAATTGCCAGCACCAGTATTATCAACTGCTATAGGCATACCGTCATCATCGAGAACCGGCAGTCCATCACCGCCCTTAACAAAGGTACCTAACAGAATGCTATCGTTGATATTAATATTGCCTTTTACAGCATTTATATCAACAGAACCATTCTCCAGTGTATTCACTACGTCATTTAAGGTAATAGAACCAGCAATACTGTCTGTGTCGTTAAAGGTAGCAATGTTGATGTTACCGGATTTAGCGGTTTCCTTACCTCCAAGGGTGATATGTCCCTTATCGGCCATAACTGCAATATCGCTAGCTGCTGTGATATCGGAACCAGAACCGGTTTC
>JAKSOK010000107.1 GCA_024405615.1 Phascolarctobacterium sp. | reverse complement strand
TTTTTCATAACAATGCCTCCTTGATTATACATCTCTTGTGGGCATAACAAACCCTTTACGTTTGTATTATAGCACACTTATCTGCCCTCGAAAAGATTTTACGTTTAATATTTGTAATATAAGTACTATATTTTTTACATACTACCACATAAATGCTTTACATGACTTGAAATAAATATTAAAAGCGAGTAGTATACGCTACTCGCTTTTATTTTTATAAACTATTCAATAGTTTCATCAAGCCGTCCTCGTCCAAAACAGGAATACCATATTTTTGCGCTTTTACAACCTTGCTGGTTCCTTTTTCTAGAGATACCAGATAATCAAGATCTTTAGTAACACTAGTTAAGTAAGTATTGCCAGATTCAACAATAAGCTTTTCATAGAAGGATTTCGGCTTTGACAGCTTACCGGAAATACAGATTTTCAGCTTAGCAGCTTCCTTTTCCTTATCTTCTTCGCTAATATAGTTGGCATTAGGTGCAAAGCTTTCCACATAGCTCATATTAGCTCTAATCAGTTCTTTATGGTTTTCTATATAATCATAGGTCTTGTCACCTATACCGTCAATAGTCATTCCCTTAGGAGCAGGCTTGCCATCCTTGTCAACAGCAGGAGCATCCCAGTTAGCTAGGAAATCCTCTAAATCTTTAAAATGTTTAAGAATTAGCTTAGCCGTATTTATGCCTAATTCTGGTACATTACAGGAGAACAGGAAATTGGCTGGCAAGACATCCTTCTTCTTTTTCTGAATTTCGCCCATAAGCTTAGCGGCAAGTGGCCTTTCAAGAATTGCGTTAGCGTCCTTAAAATCAGCTTCCGTAACTTTATTCTCGAAATCTTCATACTCCATGTGTTCAGCAATAATATCTCTTACGCGTTTATCATTCTCAACGGCAGAGAGTTCAAAAAGCTGAATTTCTTTTCTAATGCCATCTAAAATAACATCTTCATCCAGGTCAGCAAAAAGATTCCCCTCAAATATTTCAGGAGCAGAACCGTTTTCTTCATCCTGCAAAGCTTTAAGACGTTTAGTCACTAATCTTGTTTTTGTTATATGGACTAAATCGAAAGCTTTTTTAAGAGTTTCCTTATCAATATTGAGCAAAGCATAAGGTGTAGAAAGATCTAAACCATCGCGTTTACAGATTCTATAGATGGCATCCAAAATCTCGACGGACATACCTTCAATATTGACACCGTTTTTACCGGCAATACGGCTCATAGTGTCCATAAACTTTGCTTTGCAGTCAGGATTAGTGCATACCAGTTCCTTAGTATCGTTAATAATAAGATTACTTCCACAGGAAGGACAGACTTTAGGAGCTTCTATTGCTGTACCCGCGCCATCACATGCAATAACTTGAGGGATAATTTCATTCTTTAAGGTAACAGAGATTTTAGAGCCTAATTTCACATTCAGTTGTTCCATAATATTTAAATTATGAAGAGAAGCTTGAATTACTACGCTACCACCAAGAACTACATCATCAAATTGAGCAACAGGAGTCAGTTTATCATAGCCTAAGCTCCATCTTATTTTCTTTAAGGTAGTCTCTGCTGTCATGCTAACAAACTTAAAGGCAAAGGCATTGTTGGGATGATGAGCGGTAGACCCAAAGTCCTTTTCCTGTTTAGCAATATTTGCTTTAATTACAGCACCATCGGTATCGTAATCCTGGGACTTAGACCAAGCTTCCATATTATCAAAAGCGTTACTAAGTTCAGTCTCACTCTTAATGATTTGGACCATAGGTACATCAAAGCCTAATTCTTTCAGCTTTGCCATTTGTTGTTGCTCGGACATATCATCAGCGCCGAGAATATTATAAGCATAGAAGGTAATATGTTTAATATCTTCTAGAGCCTTTTCACGCTTTTTCATTTCCGTAGCAATTTTCGCTACTTGTCCTTTGGGAATAGCATCTATCTCTTCTTGGGATTTAAGTTTCCTTCTTAAAATACCTGCTGCAAGATTTCTAGGCTTTTGGCTATCTTCTTTAAAGTATTTTTCAAAGTTGCTTTTAGTTATTACAGCTTCAAGTCTAATAGGCAAGCTATAGGGTGCAGGCAACCCAGGTATTTCTCTATCAGCATTAAGAATTTCGCCAATTTGTCCGTTACCGCGACTAACGATTTTACCATCGGGATAGTAAACTACTGTCAAACCATCCAGCTTAGGCTCAATAACTACATTGTAATCAAATTCAGCGGCAGCCTTCATAAAATCTGCTTTAGTTACTATTTTCTCCAAAGAAAGTACAGGATAAGGATGCTCAAACTTTATAGAACCATCATTAGCACTGCCTAAAGATGAAACGTATTTATTCTTTATACCCTTTTTATTGTTGAAGAAAGCGAGGCACATATCATATTCTTCATCAGTAATAGTTGGAGCATCATTATTATAGTATTCTATGTCCCAGGTCTTCAGCATTTGTCTTTGTTGATTAGCACTGGCTTTTTTAAACTTTTCAAAGATTTCACTCATGATGTTTCTCCACAGCTTAAATTTCTTTTATTTTATTAGGAGTCCATACTCTAATATTAATAGGTTCTACAGCGGTACCACAGTAAACACAGTGCTTGGCGCCCAAATTAGAAATAGGTGCACCGCAATGAGGACAGTTTACACCATAGCCCAAGATTGTATCTCCCAAAGCAGTTACGTCCTGAACATAGACAATTTCCAATTCGTATCTATGCTGTTCCTTTTCATTAGTAACAGGTTTTTCTACTCTTGGTCCTTTAAGGGTATGATAATATTCAACCGACATCTGCACAAGTACGCGGCAAATAAATTTATCTCTTTCATATTTGGAAATTTCTGTCTGATGATATTTAAGATTATCGAATTTTTCTTCAACATCCTGCTCGTAGTTTTCTTGAATAGCTAGCTGTAATTCATCATAAAGACCGATGCCAACATCCTTTAAATAACTAGCCTGCTTATGTTCTACCGCTTCAAGATACATTCTGAGGATGTTTTCAGAACGTTGTCGCCACTCGGGCCAATGAAATTCCGGAAAGTCCTTTTCTATACGCGGTAATTCCAGATTCGTCATACCAGAAATACTTTTAGGCTCATTCTGTAATCTAAAGGCATCACCTTTAGGATCAGCATAGCTTAACATAGCTAACAAGCGATGAATAGAGCTTAAAACAGCAGATGCCTTACCTAAAACAGAGCCTAGGAGAACTAATATTATGATAGCTAAAATAGCAGTAATGCTCATTGCTTTTCCTCCAACCTAGTGTTCTTAACGATTATGCATTAATTATATCATAAGTACTTTTTTCTTGCTAGCACTATAAGTTATGTGTAAAATAAAGGTATAAATATCTTCTTAAAACAAGGATGTAACCTAGGTTATGGTGTTTAATAAAAAGCGTGTTGCTGAAGAAAAGCAGCTGAAAGCCAAAATTGAATTAGAGCAACGTAATATTTTAGCATGGTTAGAAGAATTTTTGCCAGAATATAACTTAGCTATGACTTTGCCTTCGGTGAAAATTTCTTACGACCAACGTACTAAACGCTTCGGTCATTATGCTCTTGATAATATTGAGCAGTCCAGACTTATCGCTTTAGAAAAATATGATCAAGGGAAAATTTGCGCAGAAGAACTTAAACAAAGACAACTAGAATTAGCAGAGAAAGCAAAACAAATTGTTATTGTTGAACCCATGCATGCAGCTTATCTGTCAAATAATACTATTGTTTACTATATTAATAACATCCAAATAACTGCCACAAAAAAGAATTATGCACTAGATGAATTTTTAACCCGTATAGTCGCTCATGAAATGTTCCATGCAATACATTGCTTTCTGTGTGGGACAGAACACTGGACTGACAATAACTGTCCACGAGAATGGAACGCAACTGTTAAAGAATCCTTAGCCAGATACGTTGAATATGTATTTTCAATTGAGAAGACTCTTACAGCACAAAGTCGAGATATAAAGCTTGATTTACAAGATTCTCATAAATGCGCACCTAGCTATCCCTATGCAGGTGCCAAAAAGCTAATATTAGATAAACGTAACTCATTTAGAGAAATTTTCACACTTTCCTTAGAGAATTGGCAAACTGCCTATAAACATTTAATGAAATAACAAAAGCGAGTAGCGTATACTACTCGCTTTTAATATTTATTACAACTTTTTCAATATCGCATATTGAGTCATAAGGCTTCTTACACCTGCACCAGGGAAAGCAACCTTGACCTCTTGGCCATTAGGTACATCTTTAACGGCTACAACAATACCTTCGCCAAATTTGCTATGAGCAACTCTATCGGAAACAGCAAACTTAACAGAAGTGCTGTTCTCTTTAGGAACAAAACTGGTATGTGCCCCAACAAACCAATTACCTGCAGGACGTTGAGCCTTTTGCACCTGCGTTTCCACGCGTACAGCTCTTTGCCCAACTCTTTGAGCACCAGGTTTATAGTAAACGTCCAAAAGCTTATCTGGAATTTCGCTCATAAAGGTAGAAGCTCTATAAGCTTGCGTTTCACCATAAAGCATACGCACCTTCGCGTGAGTTAAATACAAATATTTCTCTGCACGAGTTATGCCAACATAACAAAGACGTCTTTCCTCTTCCATCTGCACATCATTGTACATAGCACGAGAGGTTGGGAACACGCCTTGGTCCATACCAACCAGGAAAACAACGGGAAACTCCAAGCCTTTAGCAGAGTGCAAGGTCATCAGCGTAACGCTCTCACCCTTCAACTCAGCATTATCAATATCACTAGCCAAAGATACATGCTCTAGGAAATTGGTTAAATTATCTTCTTCCCCACTCTTGGCAAAATCCTCAGCAACGGATAAAAGTTCCTCCAAGTTTTCTACGCGAGATTCATCCTGAGGATCATTACTTGCCTGCAGCTGTGCTAAATAACCAGTTTTCTCTAAAACGTCGGCTACTAGCTGTTTCATAGGAGCTTCTTCAGCCTCGCCCATCAGTTCAAAAACAATACTACTTAATTCATCCAGCTTGCCTTTAAAACGTGCACTTAAGCCAGGTACATCATCTGCAGCACTGAGCACCTCAAAAAGCGTCATGCCGTTCTCATTACCATAATTTTGTAGCTTTTCTATAGTTGCATTGCCAATACCACGCTTAGGCACGTTGATAATGCGCAATAAGCTTAAGCTATCATTAGGATTATGAATAACCTTAAGGTAAGCCAAAATATCTTTAATTTCCATACGGTCGTAGAACTTTGTGCCACCTACAAGGCTATAGCTCATACCACTTTTTACTAGCATTTCTTCTATGACACGAGATTGAGCGTTAGTACGATACAAGACAGCCATATTGCCCAAGGACAGATTTTCCCTGCGTTGCAGTTCTTGCATGCGTTCTACAATAAAGCGAGCCTCATCCTTTTCATCACTAGCCTCGTAGTAGATGGGTTTAGAGCCATTACCTTTATCAGTCCACAGGTCCTTTTTCTTACGACCTGTGTTATTTTCAATAACAGCATTTGCTGCATCCAGAATGAATTGAGTACTGCGATAATTTTGCTCTAATTTAACTAATTGAGCATCGGGATAATCCTTCTCAAAGTCAAGAATATTGCGAATATCGGCACCACGCCAGCCATAAATACTTTGGTCCGCATCACCAACAACGCAAATATTCTGATGCTTAGCAGCTAAAAGTTTGGTCAGCTTATATTGAACTCTATTGGTATCTTGGTACTCGTCAACCAGAATATAATCAAATTTATCCTGATATTTCTCGCGCATCTCGGGATTTTTTGTTAAAAGCTCCAAAGTAAGCATCAACAAATCATCAAAGTCTACAGCATTATTGCTTCTTAACTTTTTTTGATAAGCATCATAAACCTGTGCTAAACGTTTATCGTGAAAATTATCCGCAGCTCCTAAAGCTTCGGCAGCAGAAACCATCATATTTTTGGCTCTACTTACAAAAGCGAGCATAGAGCTTTCCTTTTCATCAACGTTTAATTCCTTGAGCACCTGTTTCATTAAATTCTTTTGATCAGTGCTATCATAA
>JAKSOK010000106.1 GCA_024405615.1 Phascolarctobacterium sp. | reverse complement strand
TGTTCAAGATTATCAGCGAAAGCTCCAGTGGTGCAGGCGTACGTCGTATCGAAGCTGTAACTGGTCATGGCGCAGTGGCTCATGTTAAAGCTACTGAAGACATGGTTAAAGGCTTAGCTGCTTCCCTGAAATGCCGTGCAACTGATGTTCCTAGCCGTTTAGAAGCTTTACAAGCAGAACTGAAAGCTGCTCAAAAGAAAGCTGAAGAATTAGCTGCAGAAATTGCTAAAGCTCAAGTTAGCGATGTTGCAGGTAGCGCTAAAGACATCAAAGGCGTTAAGGTTCTGGCACAAAAGGTTAGCGCTGACAGCGTTGATGCTCTGCGTAACTTAGGTGACCAAATGCGTGATAGCGTTGGTGGTGTAGTTGTTCTGGCTGCAGAAATGGGCGATAAGACCATGCTGCTGACCATGGCTACTAAAGATGCTGTTAAAGCTGGCGTACATGCAGGTAATGTTGTTAAGGCTGTAGCTGCTATTTGCGGTGGTAAAGGCGGCGGACGTCCTGATATGGCACAAGCAGGCGTAAAAGACTCCAGCAAGATTGCTGAAGCTTTGGAAGCTGCTTATGGCATCATCGAAGGACAAATTAAATAATTAACAGTTAATAGTTAAAAGTTAATAGAAATAATGTTGGGGTAAATTCACTAACAAAAAAATAAGAATGAGTTAAATTAAACATAAAGTAATTGATTATAATTTGTTACTTATTCATTATAATCTTGTGATAAGCTTAGCATTTTCTGAAGAAATTTATAAATATTTTTAGAGCGTACTAGACTAGTACGCTCTTTTTATGTTAAAATATAGAATGATTTAGTATGCATTTTTGTATCATTAAATTGCTTATTTGTATTTGAACTAACAGGTAGCACTTTGTTAACCCTTAACTAGAAACTATTAATTATTCACTGTTACCTGTTATCTGTTAACTATTCACTGTTAACTATTAACTATTAACTATTAACTAACTATTAACTCCCCCGGAGGTGTGAAATGCTAATTACTGATGAAACTATGATGTTTAAGCGCTCTGCTGAAAAGCCTGAGGTTGCTGATACTATAAAAGAAGTATATAGAGCTCTTGTTGCTAAGGGCTATAACCCTGTTGACCAATTGGCTGGTTATTTGTTAAGTGGTGATCCTACCTATATCACCAGCTATGACAATGCTCGTACTAAGCTGCGTCGTCATGAACGCTATGAACTGATTGAAGCTATGGTTGTCAATTACCTGGAAACTAAGGGAGTAAGCAAATAATGCGTAGCATGTCCCTGGACGTAGGTACCCGTACTATAGGTATTGCCGTAAGCGATTTAATGGGTTTGATTGCTAACGGCGTAGAAACAATTCACCGTACTAGTGTGGAAAGAGATTACGCTCGTTTAGCTGAACTAATTAAGGAGCACGAGGTTGATACTCTAGTAGTGGGTTATCCTAAAAACATGAATGGTACTGTTGGCGAACGTGGCCAAGCTTGTGCCGCTATGGCAGAAGAGTTGAAGGTGAAATTTCCACAATGTAAGGTCGTATTGTGGGATGAACGCCTGTCCACAGTTGCTGCCGAAAGAGTGCTCATTGATGCGGATTTAAAACGCAAGAAACGTAAAAAGGTCATTGATATGATGGCTGCAGTAGTTATTCTGCAAAATTACTTAGATAGCAAACAATTCAAATTATAAGGAGAATAAAAATGGCTAAAGAAATTAACGAAATGGAAGAATACGAAGAACAAATTATTGAGATGGTGGATGACCAAGGCAATAAATCCTACTATCTGGTTGATATGATTATTCCTATGGAAAAGAATAACTTCGCTGTATTAGTTGGTGTTGAACTTGATGATAAAGGCAACATGAAAGATGTTGACGAAGAAAACATGGTTATTTCCCGTGTTGAATTCGAAGATGGCGAAGAAGTTTATGTAGCACCTACCGACGAAGAGTTTGAAGCTGTTCGTGATGCTTACGAAAAAATGATGGAAGAATGGGACGAGGAAGAAGAATAAGCTTTCGTTCTGAAGAAGGGTTTTACTGCTGATGAGAAAGATAATTCTGATACTCGTGGCTATAGCCGTTGTTCTTGTTGGTGGCGGTGTAGGTGGTTTTAAATACTGGCTCTCCAATCAAGGTGAGAATAAGGATTTTGCTGTTTCCGGCAATAGAATGATTCGTGTTAAAGAGGGAATGTCCACTAATGATATTGCTCAGCTTTTGCACGAAAAGAAATTAGTAAAAAATCCTAAAGCATTTGGCTATATGGCGCGTTTTGATGGCTTAGCTAATAAGCTTCAGGCAGGCATGTATCAGCTTAAGGGTGGCATGACCAATAAGGAAATTGTAGATACTCTTGCTAAGGGTAAGGTTCAATTCGTTAAGTTTGTAGTACCTGAGGGATATAGCGTCAAAAAAATAGCGCAAAAGCTTAAAACAGAAGAATTGGGCGATGCAAATAAATTTCTAGCAGCTGCTAAAAATTATGCTCCCTATGCTTATATGCAAAAAGATAATCCTTCTATTAATTTTAAGGCTGAAGGTTTTATCTTCCCGGCTACCTATGACTTTGCTTATGGTACCAGTGAAGAAAAGATGCTTCAGACCATGGTTTCTACTTTTAATAAGCGCATGGAGCAGGAGGGTATTCTTAAAGAAGTTGCTGAACGTAAGCTGGACCTCCATGATGTTGTGACCATGGCAGCCATGGTAGAGTTAGAAGCAGTTTTTACTGAGGAGCAACCTCGCATTGCTGGTGTCTTTGATAAGCGTGTTAAAATTGGCATGCCCATTCAATCTGATACTACCATTCAATATCTTTTAGGAAAACAAAAGGAAGTTGTACTGTATAAGGACTTAGAAATTGATAGTCCCTATAATACCTACAAAAATCCTGGCTTGCCTCCTGGACCTATAGGCAGTCCTGGCGTAAGTGCTATTAAGGCAGTGTTGAAGCCAGAGAAAAATGATTATCTTTATTTCGTAGCTGAAAAGGATGGTCATCATCGATTTACTAAGACCTTTGCTGAACATCAGCAAGCTATTAATGATATAGAGGCTGGAAAATAATAATGAAGTTAACACATAAACCGGAGCTTTTAGCGCCGGCAGGCAGTATGGAAAAAGGAAAAATGGCATTGCTTTATGGTGCAGATGCTATTTATTTAGGCGGTAAGATGTTTGGCTTGCGTGCCTTTGCCAGCAATTTCGATATTGCCGAAATAGAAGAAATAACCGCCTATGCACATAGCTTAGGCAAAAAGGTATATGTAACAGTAAATATTTTTGCTCATAATGAGGAAATCCATAAGCTGCCGGAGTATCTCTTAGAACTAGAGAAATGCAAGGTTGATGCGTTATTGATTTCTGATTTAGGCGTTTGGACCACTGCTAAACAGGTTGTTCCTAATATGGCGTTGCATGTTAGCACCCAAGCTAACAACACTAATTATGCTACAGTTCAAGCCTGGCACAATCTTGGTGCAGAGCGTGTGGTTTTGGCTCGTGAGCTTTCTATCAAAGAAATTGAGGAGATTAGTGCTAAAACTAAGGTGGAGCTAGAGGCATTTGTCCATGGTGCCATGTGCATCAGCTATTCTGGACGCTGCCTTTTGAGCGCTTATCTAACAGGTCGTGATGGAAATCGTGGTGCTTGCACTCAAGCTTGCCGTTGGGAATACAATATGTATAGCTTGCAAGAGCAAAAACGCCCTGGTGAGTATTTTGATTTGCAAGAGGACGAGCATGGCACCTATGTCATGAATTCTAAGGATTTGTGCCTCATTGAGTATCTGCCTCAATTAATGCATGCAGGTATCTGCAGCATGAAAATTGAAGGTCGTATGAAGAGCGTGCATTATGTAGCGACTGTGGTAAGTGTTTACCGTAAAGCTATAGATGCTGCCTGGGAGGATCCAAAGAACTATAAGGTTCCTGAAGAATGGATCAAAGAGCTTAATAAGGTATCTCATAGACAATATACTACGGGCTTTGCTATTAATAAGCCCGATGCTAATGCTCAGGTATATACAAGTTCCAAATATGAGCAAACTCATGACTTTGTGGGCATTGTAACAGACTACAAAGCTGAAGAGGGCAGAGTTTACTTTGAGCAACGCAACAATGTTAAAGCAGGTGAAGCATTAGAGCTTTTAATGCCGGATGGCACACTTGTACCCTTTGTTTTAGAGGAAATGCAGGATGAATGGGGCAATGCAATTGATTGTGCTCCTCATGCCCAGCAAAAATTCTCTGCTAAGACAGAAGTACCATTAATGATTAATAGTCTTTTGCGTAGAAAAATGAAGGAATAAATTTGATAATTTAGTGCTTAGCACTGATTATATATTTAACTAATGGCTAGTTAGGGATATACCCTAGGCCTACACAGAAAGGGAAAATAGGACTATATGGACGGCGACAGTATACCGCGAAGCTTGATTTATGCACAGGTGGCTCCTGAGCACATTGCTGATGTAAATTGGATTATGGAAGGCTATGAATTTTTAGCCAATGTTTTAACAGTTGATGGTAGTGCAGGAATTTTGAAATTTGCTGCTACTCCTGATACTTATGATGAAGTGCTTAATGCATTAGAAAATATGCCTTTCGAGGTTAACTTACTAGACAGCTTTGTAGATTAGGAAATTTGACATAAAATTATTGCGATATTAGTCAATAAGTGGTAAAATAAGAGGGTACGCTGTGACCTAATTTTAGTGCGGCCATTTTGGCTATAGAAAGAAGGTTTAGCATGACGCGTCTTAATAAGGTGCTGAATGTTATGACAAAGGAACTAGTGGATGGTGTAGTTCTTAAGGACGAAAATACAATCCGCTATGTTACTGGCTTTAGTGGCGATTCCAGTCTGTTATATATTGACCGCAATCAAGCGGTACTTATTACTGACGGACGCTATACTGAGCAGGCGCGCTTGGAAATGCCGAAGATGTTTAAGGTTTTGGAATACAAGCCTGTGGACAGCAAAAGCATTTGGCGCACAGCTGTTGAGCTTGCTACTGCTGGTCAAGTAAATGTTCTTGGCTTTGATGGTGGTTGGTTTAGCTTTAATGATTATAGTGTGCTAAAAGAGCTAGCAGGAGATTTACCCCTGCAAAGCTTAGATTTGAGCGACATTCGCATGGTAAAGGATGCGCAGGAACTGGAGCTGCTGCAAATAGCTGCTAAGATTTCTGATGAAGCCTTTATGAAGCTCTTAGGTGATATTCAACCTGGAGTTACGGAAATGGAGCTTGCAGCTCGTCTCGAATATTATATGCGTCAGCTTGGTAGTGAAAAGGTATCCTTTGATACTATTGTTGCCAGTGGCGTAAGAGGCGCTTTACCTCATGGTATGGCTTCCATGAAAAAGGTTGAGATGGGTGAACTGATTACCTTTGATTTTGGTGCTGTATATAAAGGCTATCATGCAGATATTACGAGAACCGTAATGTTAGGTATGGCCAATAGCTGGCAGCGTGAAATCTACAGTTTAGTAGAATCAGCTCAACTGCGTGGCTTAAAAGCAGCCAAAGTAGGTATGACTGGTAAAGAACTTGACGAAATTGTACGTCAGGTAATTGTTGATTGTGGCTACGGCGACAATTTTATCCACGGCTTAGGTCATGGTGTGGGTTTAGAAATCCACGAAATGCCCAACATTAATAAGCGTGGAGCAACTGTTCTGGAAAAGGGAATGGTCTTTTCCATTGAACCAGGTATATACATCCCCGGAAAAGGTGGGGTTCGTATAGAAGATTCTGTTGTATTAACGGATGAAGGAGCAAAACCTTTGAACACTGTTAAGAAGCAGCTAATTGAAATTGTTTAATATTTAAGGAGGAATTATATTATGACACCTACAGATTTTAAAACAAACTTAACCGTAAAGATCGATAACGATCCTTGGCAAGTTATTGAATTCCAACACGTTAAACCCGGTAAAGGCGCTGCTTTCGTACGTGCTAAGCTGCGTAACCTGGCTACTGGTGCAGTAGTTGAAAGCTCCTACAACCCCAACACCAAAATGGAACAAGCTAAGATTGATCGTCAAAACATGCAATACCTGTATGAATCCGACGGCATGTA
>JAKSOK010000105.1 GCA_024405615.1 Phascolarctobacterium sp. | reverse complement strand
CTAAGCATCCAATCAAAGGCAGGGAAAAAGACTAAGCCTAAAGTATCTTTAGCCATTAGAAGTCCACCTCCTTGCCTAGAACCTTATACAAAATGCCGGGTTTCAGCTGCATGCGCAAGCTAATAATGTCGCCTCTATCGTAATAATTATGTATAGTTGCAAAATGCTCATAGCTAATAAGCTCTGTTTCCTGGTCCGGCAGTTGCCATTCTTTGGTTTGTTGCCGTAGCCAATTGCTGACCAGTTCCATAGCCTGATCTTTACCAAAACCAGAGGTTAAACGCTCTTTTTTTCCGCTTTCAGGGATGAGATAGAAGCCTTCCGTAGTATCTGCTCTTAAGCCTGCAGACAGCGTTGGACGGGCTACAGCAGCCCCTATGGCGTTAGCAACCTCTGCCCCCTTAGGAATGTCTACGGGCAAGTCCATAGCCTCTCCTACGGCCTTTATGAGGCCTAGAGAGCCACCGCCAACACCTATAAGCTGCTCGGGAATAAACGCCGTTCCTTTGATAACATCATCAACTGTATAAACTGGCTGTTTAGCCCATTCTGTCAACATCTCTTGAATGGTGGCTGTAATACTAGCTACAGCTGCATTTACTATTTTTTGTGCTTCCTCTACAACATTTCCACCCAAGCTAGCAATAGCCTGTTGAGCTTTTGCCGTATCGCCAAAGCTGATGTAACCAGCAACAATAAGCGCATCGCTTAAAGTAGGCGCAGCACCGCCAACAGCGGCTGCAGGGCCTTCACGTTCAGGACCAACTGCATAGCTGCCATCTTGAAGCTTCTTTATTTTACTGTCGCCGCCAATACCAATACTACGCATATGGAAGGAGCGAACAGCAGTAGGATAGCCATTAATTGTTGCGCCACGCTTAGCCATTAGAGGCAAACCCTTTTCCCAAAAAGCAATATCGGTAGTAGTACCGCCTACATCAAGGGAAATACTATTTAGCGTAGGAGCTGCAAGAGCTTCAATGCCTAAAACAGAAGCCGCGGGACCAGTAAATACAGCCTCTACAGGTTGCTCTAAAGCAACGTTTAATGGTAATGTGCCACCATCTGCCTTTAAGATATGTACGGGCGCAGTAATATTTCTCTGAGCTAGTGCTCTGTGCACTTTTTCACTAAAATCCTTAAAAAGCTCGTAGACAGCAGCAGAGAAATAAGCAGAGTTAGTTCTCCTGATAAAATTAAGCTCACCACTTAACTCGCTGCCTAGAAACACTTTACTATAGCCGCATTTTTCCAGCTTATCTGCAACTATGAACTCCTGTTGTGGTTCGCGAATGGCAAATTTTCCACTCACAGCACAAGCACCAGTTCCCTTATGCTGCAATAGCTTCTCGTGTTTTTCCCAATTCGGTTTAGCTGTTATTTTGCCGCGATGGTCCACGCAACCTTCAATATAATAGGGTTCTACAGGAAACTTACCACTAACATTCATGCCAGGTCCTGTCATAACAGCTAAAAAAACAGGAGCAACTTTGTTTTCTGTTAAAGCATTGGTCACAATGGTACTAGAAATTACAACTCTCTCTAAAGCTGCAACTATATCTGTTTGTACCACGCAATCTAAAGCTTTCAAAATACCATCTAAAACATTAGCGTGAGTAGTAGGAGTTTTAGCTTGAGCCAACACTTGTCCCCTGTCTAAAACTACAGCATCTGTAAAAGTGCCTCCTACATCTATGCCTAAAAGCATACTCTCGCCTCCTACTTATCTTCTAGGTCTCGGGCCAGGTCTCGGACCAGGTCTGGGTCCTGGGCCAGGATGGTGTCCGTGATGTCTTGGTCCATACCAACCGTGTCTGTAATACCAAGGATGCCAATAAAAACGTACAGGAAAATCATAATAATATGGATAAGGATCGCCTACAATGCGTACTGCCCTGTTATCCGGTTTGACTTTCTTAAACCAAAATCTATAAATTACTTTTCCATTAGCTAATTTAACATCAGGTCTTTTATCGCTAACAACTCTATAGCCGTCTACCAAATTCCATTCACCAGAATAAGCCTTGAGAGTTTTCAGCATCTGCTTAGCAGACTTTTTATCATTTGTATAGAATTGCAAAATCGTATCTTTAGGGCTAGCATAGAGGATTTGACGGCAGGAAGCTCTATCTTCTCCCAAATCAGTAAAGCTTAACACCTTGTCATCAGAACATTTTAAATAGAGACGGTCATCAATATCATCGCTGTTAAGGCGAGTTTCCATCTCCTTAGCTGTAATTTCGCCAGCAAAAACATCCGTAGGCATATTTTTACCCATTTCATAAACAAAGTCGTATTTTTCAACAATCGGTGCAGAAGCTTTTTGATCTTTGGCTTCTTCTGCCCAAGCCGGAGTGCAGGCTACTGCTAACAGCATGCCTAAAGCAATACCTTTTAACATTTTCATATTCTTCACATCCTTGTTTAGTAAACCTAAGAAAAAGAGTATAACAACAAACTTAACCAAATATACCATAACAGAGATTAATGTCAATTTTGTGTCTGTAAGCTCTTTTTTGCATCAGGAACTATCATTGCAGAAAAAATAGCCAAAAGACATACGGCAATTAAAGCTACAAATACCATCTTTAAGCCATAAATATCCGCAATTTTCCCTAATAAAGGTAATACTACACCACCCATGCTTACACTTAAGCCTAGGGAAATACCGGAGGCCAGGCCTAAATGATTAGGCAGGAATAATTGTCCTAAGGCTACATTAGAACTATAGCCTAAACTCAGGGCCAAGCCCATAGGGATTAAAATTATCGTAGACAAATACATATTGCTGCTTAAACAAAAAGCAATAAGACTAGGCAGCATTAGGAAATAGCTAATACGCAATATTTTTCTATAGCCGTATTTATCAGCAAATCTGCCACCTACAAGAGTGGATATAGCACTGCAAGCAAAGAAGCAGGAAAGCAAAGTACTGCTATAAGCTTTCGTTTGACCAAATTCGTAAATCCAATACAGCAAAATATAGGTGTTCAAAGCGAAGAAAAGGACGGAGCGGGACAATACACCTAAGGTTAAAATACCAAAGGCTTTCCAATTATCTTCACCTTTGGTTTCCTTAACAGCTTTCTTCTCTCCAGGCTTTTCGCCCATAATAGCAATAATCTCTTTATGTTTAAACCAAATAACAGTATTTGTAATAAGAGCAGGTATAAGCAAAATGAGAGTTCCCTTAAGGCCGAATAAGGACACCAGCGTTCCTGCTAACAGAGGACCGATAACAAAGCCCATATTACCGCCAAAGGAAAAAACGCTGAGACATTCACCCAACCGTCCTGTAGGAGCAGTTCTATTGAGAATCAGCGCTGCAATAGGATGGAACATGGAAACGCCTATACCACTAAGCATGGCAGCTGCGCAAAGAGTCCAATAGTTGCTCGTAATACCTGTACAAGCCATACCACCGCAAGCTAAAAGCAAACTTATAGGCATAACCCAAAGATTAAAATGCTTATCAGCTAGCTGCCCAAAAACAGGCTGAACAACAGAGCCAACCACACTATAAAACATAACAATGGAGCCAGCAGTAGCAAAATCATAATTATAGGCTACAATCAAATACGGCAGGATGGCAGAAAGAGCTCCCTGATTCATATCCGCCGTAACATGCCCTAGGCTCATTAAATAACTATAAAATTTAGAACGCATAAAATTATATTACCTGCTATTCTTTATAATTTTCTCTTAACAATTTTATTTCTGCTGCATAGCCTGGCAACTCATTAGGAGTTTCCAGATTAAAAGGTAGATGCTTTAAAGCTGGATGATTAATTACTCGTACTAAAGCATCTAAACCAATATTTCCCTTGCCTATACAAGCATGTCTGTCTTTATGGCTTCCTAAAACATTAAGGCTATCATTAAGATGAACTGCCTTTAAGCGTTCCAAGCCTATTATTTTATCAAACTGTAGAATAACCTCATCCAAGTTATTAACTATATCATAACCGCCATCAAAAATATGACAGGTATCAAGACAAATGCCAAGTTTTTCATTTAATTGAACCTTATCGATGATAGCAGCCAATTCCTCAAAGCTACGGCCAACCTCACTACCTTTACCAGCCATGGTTTCTAACAGCACCATGGTTTGCTGTTCTTTATAAAGAACCTGATTAAGTGTTTCTGCTATTTTTATAATACCAACTTCAGCACCCTGTTTAACATGACTACCAGGATGAAAATTATACAGCATCCCAGGAATATACTCCAACACCTGCAAATCTTCCTGAAAAACCTCTCTAGCAAAATCTCGCAAATGCTCATCTGCAGCACAGGGATTCAGTGTATAGGGTGCATGGGCAACCAACGGAGCAAAATTATTAGTTTGCAACAGCTCCACCAAAGCTTCTATATCCTGCAGGTCTACAGCTTTCGCCTTTCCTCCTCTAGGATTGCGGGTAAAAAATTGAAAGGTATTAGCACCAATTTGCAATGCAGTCTTACCCATAGCTAAATAGCCTTTGGAGCTAGATAAATGACAGCCTATATTTAACATTTTTATAAACCTTTAGCCTTCCATTCATCTTCTTTAAAGCCTATAAGAACAAATTCTTCGGTTACTACAATAGGTCTTTTAACCAACATGCCATCTGTAGCTAACAACTTTAATTGCTCTTCCTCAGACATAGTTTTAATTTTATCCTTTAAGCCTAACTCTTTATATAGGTTACCGCTAGTATTGTAGAAACGTTTCAAAGGCAAACCACTAGCCTTGTACCAGGTTTGTAATTCTTCCAAGGTTGGTTTATCTTCTTTTATATCGCGCTTATTAAAGCTTATACCCTTTTCCAGCAAATATTTTTCAGCCTTTTTACAAGTCCCACATTTGGGATAGCAAACAAATAACATTTTTACACCTCTCTAACAAATCCTAGGTAAACCTTCTCCTCGAAGGGGAAGCACTCTACGTGAGCCTCCTAAAGCAGTTTGTAGGCGTACACCTTTACCTTCCATAACCTCGCCAACAATAGCAGCTTCAGCACCATACTTGTCTGCTTTAATTAACTCCAAAGCCTTTTCCGCTTCTTCTGCAGGTATAGCAATAAGCAGCTTGCCTTCGTTGCCCATGTTGATGGGCTCCAAGCCTAAAATCCCACACAAGCCTTTTACGGCTTCATTTACAGGTATTTTTTCCTCTTCCAATAAAATTTTCACTTTAGAAGTTGCAGCTAATTCATTGGCTACGGTAGCTAAGCCACCGCGGGTAATATCTCTAACAGTATGTAAATTTACGCCCTCTGCTAAAAGCTTTTGTACCATATGATTTAAAGGAGCACAATCGCTTTGCGCTTCAAGGGAAATCTGCAACCTTTGAGTTAAAATAACTGCATGATGGTCGCCTAAGGTACCTGTAACAATGAGCTTATCTCCTGGCTTTAAATTAGCAGCAGATATATCCACTCCTACTGCACGTTCACCAAGACCAGCAGTATTAATAAACAAACCACCTTTTCCCTCTACAACCTTGGTATCACCAGCAACGATCTGTACTCCTGCTTCACGAGCAGTTGCAGCCATTGACTTAATTATTGGCTCTAAAACAGCAGTATCAAGTCCAGTTTCCAGGATAAAGGAAGCTGTTAAATAAAGTGGTTTTGCTCCCATACAGGCTAAATCATTAACAGTACCACAAACGGCAAGCTTGCCTATATCTCCACCAGGAAAGGTTATGGGATCTACCACGAAGCTATCACTAGTAAAAACAGGATTTCCCTGCATTACCGGCAAAACTGCGCCATCTTCCATTTTATTCAAGATGTCATTGGCAAAGGCTTGAGCAAACAAGTCAGCAATCAGTCTGCTGGTATCTTCGCCACCAGCGCCATGACGTAATTCTATCTTCATTTTTAATCGTCTTCCTCCCAATCGCCTTCTCTGTAGGTTATGCAGCAAGTACCTTCTCCAGATACCATGCAGGCACCTACAGGATGCTCCGGTGTACAAGCCTTACCGAAACAGGGACATTGCTGTGGCAGGACCTTTCCTAATAGCACTTTTCCACATTGACAACCTGCAGGTAGCTTATCATAATCCAAGCCTCTACTACCAGCATCCCATTGAGCAAATTCCTGACGCATATATAAGCCTGAG
>JAKSOK010000104.1 GCA_024405615.1 Phascolarctobacterium sp. | reverse complement strand
TTAAGGTTGCTGCTAAAGACGCTACCTATACCGATCCTGACCAAGCTGTTGAATTCGTTGAACGTACTGGTTGCGACTCCCTGGCAATTGCTATTGGTACCTCTCATGGTGCTTACAAATTCAAAGGCAAACCTGAATTAGACTTTGCTCGTTTGGAAAAAATCACCAACATGCTGCCTGGCTTCCCCCTGGTACTGCATGGTGCTTCCACCGTTATTCCTTCCTTCGTTCAAAAATGCAACGAATTTGGTGGCGCTTTAGACGGTGCTCAAGGTGTTCCTGAAGATATGCTGCTGAAAGCTGGTACCTTTGGTGTTTGCAAGATTAACGTAGATACCGATATCCGTCTGGCTATCACCGCTTCCATCCGCGAACATTTCGCTACTCATCCTGGCGACTTCGATCCTCGTCAATATCTGAAACCCGCTCGTCAAGCAGTTCAAGACATGGTAGCTCACAAGATTCGCAACGTTATGAACTCTTCTAACAGACTGTAATTTTATTCTTTCTTAGATTTAGGAAATTTAGGACTATTCCTTTGGGAATAGTCCTTTTTTGTTACCAACTTTTAGCAACCTGTATTAAGCTCTCTTGTTTTACTTACATTAATATATTATAATATTTAGAACAACGATTAATTCGCTGTGCTTTAAACTGCTCCGACTCACGAGCGGCACAGCGTGGTTTTAGATAAAGGAGGTGTAGCAATGCCTAACTTTTTTGAAGCAAACAAAAAATATATAATCTATGGAGCGTGTTCCTTAGCTGTATTATTTGTAGGCATTCAGCTATACAGAGCAACTAACAAACCCACAATTGTAAAAACTATTCCCCTAGTTCGTACCGTTACTGTAGGTGCAACTGATTCAGCTAGCAGTAATGTCTATCCTGGAACAGTTCATGGACGCTACGAAAGCAGTCTAGCCTTCCAAGTTGCAGGAAAAATTAATGCACGCTATGTTAATTTAGGTGATAAGGTAAAAGCAGGCCAAGTACTGATGAGCTTAGATCCTAAAGATGTTAAGCAAAGCGTAGAAGCTGCTCAAGCTACCCTAGCTGCAGCCATCAGCAATCAACAGTTAGCTGAGACCAATGCTTTGCGTTATCGCCAGCTTTATGCTAGTGGTGCTACTAGTAAAGCTGCTTTAGATACTTATAACGCACAGCTAGATGCAGCTAATGCCAAACTCCGTGAAGCTCAAGCTCAGGCTACCGTTAGTGGTCATCAACTGGAATACACCCAATTAATCAGTGATGCTGATGGTGTAGTTGCAGGTCTTATAGGAGAAGTTGGCATGGTAACTGGTGCAGGTGCAGTCATGGCAACTGTTGTTCGAGACGGAGAACGTGAAGTACAAATCACTGTTCCTGAAAACGTTCTTACCAAGCTAAAAATAGGCCAAGCGGCTACAATTAGCTTTTGGGCTTTAGATAACATAACCTGCAACGGACATATTAGAGATATCGCCTCTGTAGCAGATGCGTTAACCAAAACCTATCGCGTTAACGTAACTATTGATAATATGCCTCAAGACGCTAAACTAGGCATGACGGCTAAAGTTAGCTTCAACAACTTAACCAAAGATGCTGAGACCTTTGTCCTGCCTGCTAGCGCAATTTATAAAGTCAGCGATAAAACGCAAGTATGGCTTGTAAAAGATAAACATGTACAGTTAACCAATGTAAAAGTAAGTGGTTTCAATGGCAATGATGTGCTCATTTCCGAAGGCTTAAAGTCAGGCGATACAGTAATCACTGCCGGCGTTAATAAGCTAGTGGATAAGCAAGAGGTACGTCTTGCTAACGAAACAGCTGCAAAATAGGACGGTGAAAGAAAATGAAGCAAAACTGGGCTGAATGGTCCATTAAGCATCGTCAGCTTGTCTACTTCTTTGCCGTATTAGTTTTCATCAGCGGTATTTTTTCCTGGATTGCCATGGGAAGAAGCGAAGACCCAACCTTTGCAGTTCGTACCATGGTTATTTCTACAGCTTGGCCTGGAGCAACAGCCAAGGAAGTAGAAATGCATATCACTGACAAGCTGGAAAAGCAAATTCAAAATGTCCCTCAAATAGATAAAATTATAAGCTATTCTCGTCCTGGGACCTCTGTTATCAAAGTAACAGCTAAGGACGAAGTAGATAAAACTCTCGTACGACAACGTTTTTTGGAAATCCGCAATATGGTGCAGGATATCAACAAAGATATGCCACCAGGCGTTTACGGCCCCTATTTCAACGACCGCTTTGATGATGTCTATGGCAACATCTATGCTTTGACCGGTGAAGGCTTTTCCTATGAGGATATGCGCAAATACGGTGAAGCCATAAAGCTCCAATTTTCCTATATCAAGGACGTAAAAAAAGTTGAGCTTTTAGGTATTCAGCCCGAACGTATTTATATCCAGATGGAAACAGAAAAGCTCTCTCAACTCGGCTTAGATGTTACTACACTGGCAAGTCTTATTAATGCACAGCTTTCTGTTAATGCTTCCGGTATGGTAGAAACTGACAAAACTAACACCTACCTTCGTCTTACCGGTAATGCTAACAGTGTACAAGCAATTGCCAGCATGCCCATCAATGCTAATGGCAAGCTTTTCCGTCTAGGTGATGTTGCTAGCATCAAGCGCGATTATGCAGAGCCTCCTGAAGCAAAATTCTATTATAACGGTCTGCCTGCTATTGGCATTGCCCTCTCCATGGAGGATGGGGGTAACAACCTTGATTTAGGCGAAAACCTCCATAAAGCAATTACAAAAATCCAACAAGAACTGCCTTTAGGGCTTGAGCTTAGTCAAGTTGCCAATCAACCCGAGGTAGTAAAAAATGCTATTTCTGAATTCTCAGAAAGTCTCTGGGAAGCTATTATTATCGTTCTAGTCGTAAGTCTCTTCACTTTAGGCCGTCGTAGCGGTTACGTCATTTCCTGCTGCATCCCCCTAATCCTACTTGGTTCCTTTGCTGCCATGTATGTCATGAATATTGATCTGCAGAAAATCTCCTTAGGAACCCTTGTTTTAGCCTTAGGCATGCTGGTCGATGATGCTATTGTAGTTGTAGAACTTATGGAAGTAAAAATGTCTGAAGGTATGGACCGCATTAAAGCTGCTTCCTATGCCTTCAAATCCTGTGCTTGGCCCCTTTTAGCAGGCACTATCATAACCTGCTTAGGTTTTATGCCCATAGCCTTTTCCGTCTCCAGTTCCTCTGAATTCTGTTATAGCCTTTTCCCAGTAATGAGCGTTACTCTACTTCTCAGTTGGCTCGTTTCTGCTACTTTAGCCCCAGTTTTGGGCTATGAATGGATTAAACCTACTGCACTTAAAGAGGAAAGCTTTGACAGCGGCTTCTATAAAAAATTCCGCAGTATATTGCAATGGGCACTTGGCCATAGAAGCATGGTAATTGTCATTACCATAGTCACCTTTATGCTCTCTTTAGGCCTAGTAAAATTTGTTAAACAAGATTTCTTCCCTGCCTCTGTTCGACCTGAGCTAATGGTAGAAATTAACCTGCCTGAAGGAAGCAGTAGAGTTGCAACCGATATTGCAGCAAAAAAACTTACTGACGCTATCGTTAAAGATAAGGATCTAGACCATGTATCAACTTATATCGGACAAGGTTCTCCCCGTTTTGTTTTAGTTATTGACCCGGTTACTCCAAGAGATAATTACGCACAGCTGGTTGTAGTTGCCAAGGATTTAGAAGCCCGCAAGCGTTTAGATGCAAAAATTCAAGAGCTTGCACAAGCCTTATTACCGGAAGCTACCGTCTACAACAAAACTATTCCCGTTGGCGTTCCTACCGACTATCCTGTAATGCTACGCGTTCGTGGTGCAGATACCAACAAAGTCAAAGAAGTTGCTACCAAGGTCCGTCAAATTATGGCAGCTAATCCAAATATAAATATGACCCGTACCGATTGGTTGGAGCAGACCAATGCTGTTAAGCTCACTATTGACAATGATAAGCTGTTACAATTAGGCTTAACTCGTCAAACCGTAGCTAGTGCCCTCCAAGCCCAAGTCAGTGGCTATACCGTCGCCAAGTATTTAGAAGGAGATCAGGAAATAGGCGTTGTTTTCCGTCTTAATCCCAAAGAACGCGCTAATATTTCGCAGATCAACACCGTCTCTATTCCCACCTCAAAAGGCGCCATTCCATTAGCACAGGTTGCTAAACTGGAGCACAGCACTGAGGACAATATCATCTGGCGTCGCAATCTACTACCTACCATTACCGTTAGTGGTGGTATTGTAGAAGGCACCACCGGCAATGACGTTACTAAAGCAGTCTATAACGACCTAGCAGAGCTGCGTAGTCAACTACCTGCTGGAATTTCCATTGAAATTGGTGGTCCTTTAGAGGAAAGCCAGAAGACCTTGAAAAAGCTGCTTGTACCTGTACCAGCTATGCTTTTATTAATCATTATTCTGTTGATGATTCAAATGCAGGACGTACGTAAACTGCTCATAGTAATGGTTACAGCTCCCATGGGCGTTATAGGCGTCATACTAGGTTTACTGCTCTTTAACTCCACTCTAGGCTTCATGTCCGAGCTAGGTGTTTTAGCCCTAACAGGAACTATCATCCGCAATAGTATGGTGCTAGTAGATCAGATTCAACAGCATCTAGATGCAGGTATGAACCCCTTGGACGCAGTTATCGAATCTGCCATTGTCCGCTTCCGCCCCATCATGCTAGCAGCCTTCACAACGGTTTTAGGTCTGATTCCACTCTTCTTCAGTAACTTCTGGAATCCCATGGCAGTTGCTATTTCCTGTGGTCTTACTGGAGCAACCCTATTAACCTTAATTGTTTTACCAGTTCTATATGCTATCGCTTTTAAGGTTAAATAAAAGTTTATCTATATGTTTTAACAAAGCTAAAAGCCTGTACTAATTTTAGTACAGGCTTTTCTTTATTATACAAATTATGCTTTTAAATATTTACTTGCGAACTTCTCCTTAACCATGGGCTTATCGTAATAGAAACCTTGAATATCATCGCATTCCATGGACCTCAAGAGTTCCAACTGTGACTTACTTTCTACACCTTCTGCTGTAGTAGAACGTCCCATGCTCTTAGCATAAGCAATCATTTGGCGTACTAGCTGCCCACCCTGATTTTCTTCAATATAGTCGATAAGGCTCTTATCCAGCTTGATAACATCAAATGGCATATGATATAAATCTACCAATGATGAATAGCCGCTGCCAAAATCATCCAGCAACAACTTAAAGCCAGCATCATGAAGTTCTTTTAGACATTCCTCAAGATTTTCATCAGATACTGTCGCGCTTTCAGTAATCTCCAATTGTACGCAACTAGTATCAATACCATATTCCGCTGCAATTTTGGAATAGCGTTGAGCTATATTTTCAATACGTAAACTTGCTCTAGAAACATTAATAGAAACAGGAACAATATTTCTGCCAGCTTCACGCCATTTTTTCTGCTGACTGCAAACCATGGAAAAAACATACTCATCCAAAACTGCAATCATTCCGTTGCCTTCGAAAACAGGAATAAATTTACCTGGACTAATCATGCTACCATCAAGTTGACGCCAACGCACCAATGCCTCTGCCCCAACAACCTGCTCAGTTTGAGCATTAATTTTAGGTTGGTACCAGACCTCAAAAGCATTATGCTCAATCGCAGAAGTAAAATTATCCGCTAATTCTTGACACTCTTTAGCTTGAACAACACTAGCATCATTATAGAAGCCACAGTATTTATTATAGTTACCTTTAATCGTATTCTTTGCCTGAATAGCACAGCTATATGCCGCATCAACGTTGTTGACCTCTTGAGCAGCATATACACCAAATACAGCATGTAAAGCAGGCATCCCTAATTCCATGGACATGCTGAGAATATGTTTCCCCAATAAATCAATACGTTTTTGCAATTCCATAGGATTTTTAGCACAGAGCAAAAGAATAAACTCATCCTGTTCCACATGGGCTAGCATTTCTTCACTTGTCAGCTGACGTTTCAACATATCACAAACTTCTTTTAATAGTTCGTTAGATTTTTCTGTTCCTACTAGCTGACTAACATTACCAAAGCGATCAATATCAAAAGCTACAATGAAACCATTAATATGTTCCATATGCTTCCATTTTTGCTTAAAGCTAGCGTAATTATCGCCACCAGTTAAAGCATCAACATAAGCAATCTCATACAATTCCTTATC
>JAKSOK010000103.1 GCA_024405615.1 Phascolarctobacterium sp. | reverse complement strand
CTCCAGGCACAAGATTAGCCTCCAAAGAATCCAAAAAATCATATATATAATTTTCAACGCCATAGGTTGGCACAATTAGTGATAAAACTATATTCTCACTAGCCATTTATATAAAAAAACTCCTAATTTATAACGTTCAAAGAAATTATTTTTTATTATACCATAAAAAAGCAATTTTTCTAATAAATAAAAAACGCTTCTCTTGTCAACTTTTTGCGTTTTCATTTCTATTAAGGTATAATCATTAATAAGAATACAAATATTCTGATATTTTAACGCATCATTTAGCTAATACAAAAAATTTGGATGGTCAAATAATGGACTTAAAGCAAATATTCATTATAGGTTTATTTATCTTCACCTATATTGTTTTCATTTTAGTTAGTAAAAATATTGATAGTTCCGGCAGAAGGACGACTTTATGGAAAATTGCTCAACCACTGATCTTGATTATGGGATTAATCCATTTCGTGGATATCCCCTTCAGCAATTTAGTGTGGTTGCTCTTTGTCGGAGGCTCTGTAGGTTTTGTTTATCCGCTGATTTTTGCCTATTATAATCGTGAAGTAAATATTGATATATGTCTCAATAGGGATTTTGCCATGGGATACTATATTACAATTGTCCTATTGTGCCTTGAACTTTTGACCAAAACAGCCTTTGGCAGTTATGTTGCCAGTCTTATTACATCCCTGGGCATTATTATTTTTACTATTCCTGCCATTTTCCAGTTGCTATACGCAGGTTTCTATAACTGTTTCCTTGATTCGGCAATCTTGCAAACCCTGCTCTATACTCATCTGCCAGAGGTAAAAGATTTCTTCGAATCCTTGGGCTTAGTTAAAGTATTCCTTTTGCTAGCTGGTTATTTGGCTTTTGCATATTCAGTATTTACTGTAACATCTACAACCTTGCCAAATGTAATGCTTTCATCAAACAGTCTTATTGGCGTAGGAGCATTACTGCTAGTCTGCTTATTCCTCTTATTCTTTAGAAAAGGTTCCTTTATCCAGCGTTGTGGACTTGGAAAAAAGGTATATGCCCTCTTGGACTACCAAAAGCAACTTGCCAAGTTAAGTGAAAAAAACAGCATTATCGAAAATATGGAATTCACAAGCAAATGGGTTGATAATAATTTAGGGACCATCATTGTTGTTATTGGTGAATCCGCTAATAGAAAGCATATGAGCGCTTTTACTGAATATGATAGAGAAACCACGCCTTGGCTTTCGCAAATGGCTGAAAAAGAGCAATTTATTCTCTTTAACAATGTGTATTCATCCTATGTCCAGACCGCTCAATGTCTTTCCATGTCCTTAACCAGTATCAATCAATATAACGAATTAAAATTTTCCGAAAGCGTGGATATTGTCAGTGTTGCTAATAAATGCGGCTTTGAAACTTACTGGTTCAGCAACCAAGGAATAGCTGGCGTCAACAATACACCCATCACCATCATTGCCAATAATTGCTTAAAGCACCGTTGGATATTAGAAGATTATCACACCGTGCAATATGATGAAAAACTCTTGCAATATTTAGAACAGTTTGACGCAAGCAAGAAAAACAGAATTATCTTCCTGCATTTAAAGGGTAGTCATATGCGATTTAACTGTAGATATCCCCAAGAGTTCGAAAAATGGACCGTCAAGAATGAGGACTACGTGGGCAGGGATGCCTATGATAACACCATTCTTTATACCGATGAGATTTTGAGAAGAATTTATGAATACGGCAAAGAAAAACTCAATATGCAAGCCATGCTGTATTTTTCGGACCACAGTACCGATATAGGAATCAAGAGAAGATCATATTTCGGCAGCTTTGATGCAGTTAGAGTGCCCATGTTCGTCTATGTATCTGAAAAATATAAACATGCTTTTGCAGAGCTTAGCAAGAATATGCTCGCCAATAGGAATAAATACTTTACCAATGATTGCATCTTTGATTTTATGCTTGGACTTTTAGGAATAAGCTCCAATGGTAAATTGGAAGTTAAATATGACATTTCCAGTTCCAGTTATAACTATGAGGCCAAGGATTTAAAAACCAATCTTGGTAAAGTTAGTTTAGCAGAGGATCCAGATTTAAAAAATAACTAAAAAATGGCATTCAAATCTAAACGGAACTAATATGGACAAATAAAGCCAATGGACCTGGTTCAATACTTGAACCAGGTCCATTTTACATTAAAATTCATTAAAGCTTATTTTCTGTTTTCGAAATACCAAAGCCAGTAAATCCAAATATTATTGCGAATACCATACCGCTGTAACACAACACTGCCCAAGGTAGATAGTCAAGTGTAGGAACGCCAAGGGTACTTGCCATGTACCCACCAGTAATTGACCATGGAAATAAAGGTACGACACAAGTTCCTGCATCCTCCAGGCTACGAGATAAATTTTCCTGCTTCAAATTGAACTTAGGATAAACCTGTCTGAACATATCCCCACATACCAACATGGATAAGTAACAACTACCAGTTACTGCACTTAAAACAAAGGTTGAGCTTATAGTAGCTGTTATCAAATGTCCTACTGATTTTATAGAAGAAACAACCTTTTCCAGTACAACCTGAATACAGCCGATTTTACTATATACACCAGCAAAACTAAAAGCGCACATAACCTGAAGCACAGTACCAAGCATGCTTTCCATACCGCCTCTGTTCAATAGTTTTAAGACAGGTTTAATAACCTCAACACCCTGTGCAGAAGAAAGTATATTCACTTTGAAACCCGCTACAAAGGCTTTCATCACAGCCTGAAGGGTTATACCTTGAAAACCTAAGCTTAACATAATTGCTACAAGAGAAGAAAACATAATCATCGGAACTGTAGGTTTCTTTGTATAAGCTCCCCAAAAAATAAGAATTGGAGGCAATAATAACAAGATATTAAAATTATAGAGCAGTTCTAAATTACTCAAAATAAGTTTAACGCTTTTAGGATCATAATCTTGACGAACTTCATAATTGAAGCCGATAAAAGTAAAGATTATTAAACATAGAATTGTAGAAGCTCCTGTAGTAAAAAGCATATGCTTAATATGAGCATATAGCTCACTTCCACTGGAAATTGTTGCTAATATTGTTGTATCAGAAAATGGTGAAAGCTTATCACCGAAGATAGCTCCTGAGATAACAGCTCCAGCACAAATTTCCAAAGGGACTCCCAAAGCAATAGCAGTGCCCATGCAAACAACACCAGCTGTAGCCGCACTACCAAAGGACGTACCGGTAAATGAAGATATAATTGCACATACTAAAAAAGAGGTTATAAAAATAAATTGTGGATTAATGAGTTTTATTCCATAATAAATCATCATGGGAATAGTTCCAGAAGCCATCCAAGCTGCAATCATTCCACCTACGCATAAAAGAATGATCAAAGAAGGTAAGCTTGAACCGATTTTTTCCTCTATGCCAGATGCAATTTCTTTCCAGGAATAGCCTAACTTTAAGGCCAAAAGAGAAGTAAAAGCGGTGGAAAATAAAAGCATGACTTGCATGGGCAAACGCATTTGTCCGTAACCTATTGCCAGAAGAAGAACTAAAACAATCAGAGGTGACATTGCTTGAGCAAATGTTGGTCTTTTCATAGCGTTTCCTCCTCGTATAAAAGTTAATACAAAATTACCATTTCTTAATCATATAGAATCTGGGCTTCACGCCTTTTCCAAAAAACACTTGATTGTTATGCATGGAAGGATTTGGATTAGCTTCTACAAGATCGTAAAAGCCATCTTTAGTCCAAGCAAAATCCCAGCCGATTAAAGTTTGTTGAGGCCTTATTCTATGGCATTTCTCAACATAGGCAACCAACTCCTGCCATTTAGGAACTACAAAACCTTTGTAAGAAAGTCCTGAGTCAGGATGAGTCTTGTAGTGTTCTAAGCCTCTAAGACCGTCACTGATTACAATACCATTATCACGGTCAACGACAGCCAAAAGACCTCCAGCACCCAAGTTATCTACAAAAGATTCTCCGCGTCCCGTTCTTATTACAGCATGTATAATTTGGAAGCCACCTTCCCCATCCATAGAAGAAACAACCCTAATAGTGTTTATGCTTGCAGGGTGAAAAGCTGCTAGCTCTTCGCCTTGGATAATCGGCTGTTCCAACAAACATTCTTCTTTAACCATTTTTTTTAGAGTATTTAGGTCCGGTATTTCTTTAGCTGTAGCCTTGAATACACCTCTACCTTCAGTTCCCTCGCTAGGCTTTACTACAAACACAGGATTTTCTTTAATATAATCCAAGTAAGCCTGCTCCTCGCCAACTCCTTTAAAAGTTATTCCAAGCACCTTTCTTTTAAATACTGACTTAAAAATTTCATAGCGTTTAATTTTACTACGAGGAAAAGTATTAAGCTTAGATTTAGAAAACATCATATGCTGTTCCCATTTAGAAGCAAATTCATCCTTTTCCTTTTCACTTCTTCCGAAAAGCTTAAACATATAATACTCGTAAGGAGTCATTTCTTGTTTAATATATCTTTTTCGCATGTCTGCTTTAATAGCAGCCTGACTTTTATTTATCTCGAGAGCATATTCCTTGCTCCATTTTTCCAGTTCACCTGGAATTCTTTTACTCGTATAAGATTTAAACCATCTTTCTAATTTTTTTGTATTTGAAGAACCCATATTATAGCCTCGAATTCATTGTTATCGTCCAAATAATATTTTAGTTTTTACAAAACAATTTGAATATATTAAAGTAACTTAAAATCTTTCTCAAAGCAAATTTTCGTTTCTTTCTAGCTAAATATTTTTCATAGGCACTTCTAGGTCCTTCATCAACATTTTGCGAAATAAGAAAACAATCCGCATTGGCTTCATACTGTTTTAATTCACTTTCACTCATATTTCCAGAAAGGTATTCATCCCAAGCAACTCTATCATTAAAAAATGCAGTGCCAAGTGGTAAAGACTTTTCAGCAGTATAGGTTAATTGATTATTTTCTAGAGCTTCTACAAAAATAACCGGTATATTAAGTCCGTTTTTTGTAACAAAATAGTTTATTCCACTAGCTCTAAGATTCAGCTCATTAAAATAGATTTCTCCATTTTTTAAAAGAAATATTTCCAAGCCAAACATACCATAATAATCAATACTTTTCAAAAATGCCTCTAATTTATCTTTAACGGTTTCTAAAGTATCCCAGGCAACAAATTCCCCACTAAGAGTTAAACCCATGTGAGCCTCAGATACTCTAAGTTTTTTTATTGGCAGGGACATAATAAGCTGCTCGCCCCAACACATACCAAAAAAAGAATATTCCGTTTCAATGTCCAAATATTTTTGGACAAGAAAACTACGTTTAGAATTGACCTGCTTAAAATGACGAAGAGTTTGTGATAAAGCTTGCTTATCCCTACAAACAACAATTTCCTTTTTACGACCATTTATGCTCTGCTGAGGCTTGATAATACAGGGATATGGAAGTGCTTGTAATTCATCATCCGTAAAAGTTCGCAAATCAACAGAATGGCTTTCAGCCTCTTTAAGTTGAAATACTTCAATAATATTACTTTGTATTTCCTTATCCATCATTTGATTGATACTATAAATGCCATTTTTGCCAACATGCGGAAATTTAAAGCTAGAATCCAGAAGATCCTTGTACTTATCTATTACAGAAGTAGTAAAATCATCTGTCGGTAACAATAGTTTCAGATTATCCCCAGAATATGTAGACTTAAGATACTCTATTAGCTTAGCACCATCTTTATCAGTTTGGGCATAAAAACTTTTTATATATTTACTGCTACTAACTATGGACTGCTCGCTTTTATTTTTATTAACCAAAATAACATTTACCAAATAGCCAGCTTCGCCAAGGGCACGAATTACACCAAGGGGGGTGCTGTAATTCATGCCTAAAACAATTATCTCCTTATTTTCCATAAACCTTCTCCATGATGTTTCACTATTGGGGTAAATAGCTTTTACGAAACATTCTAAATCTCAAATCCAAGTCCAACCAATAATAAATATCAATAAATAATAATTATTAACAATAAGCTAAAAATTCAGATTATTACATATAGTATACACGAAGAAAGCTATAAATAAAAGAAAATAACCGTCTCCCTATCACAAATTTGTGACAGGGGGACGGTTAAATTTTGGATTTTTCCCTATTCCTTCTTCTCAAACTTTGAGGGCTCGGGGAATAATTTTTCCATAAATGCTTTACAGTTTAATTTAGTTTGCAAAT
>JAKSOK010000102.1 GCA_024405615.1 Phascolarctobacterium sp. | reverse complement strand
AATCCTTCAAAATACACAGGTCCTTTTCCGTCATCAATAACGATAACTCTGTTCATCTCCATTGGATGTTCTTTATAAAAATCATGCCCATTCATACCCGTGTGCCCAGTCAAAGCTTGTTTATAACCATACTTTTTAAGGTCTGCTATAATTCTATCATTATAGCTACCATTAGGATACGCCATAGTAGTTACCGCTAAACCAGGAAATCTTTTTTCTAAAGCGTACTTAGAAACACCAATTTCCCATTCTAAATACTTAGGATCTATTTCTGCTAATGGGTTATGGCTAATAGTATGGGAACCAATTTCCATTCCCGCAACTATCATTTCTTTGATTTGCGCTTCTGTCATATAAATTTCTTTGCCAATTTTATTTTCAACCACAGAAAAAGTTGCTTTAGCGTTATATTTTTTTAATAACGGCAATACTGTTGTATAGTTATCCTTATAGCCATCATCAAAGCTCAGAGCAATATATTTTTCCACACTTTGACCATTGCGTAAACGTTCACCCAATTCCTCAACTGTAACCATACGATAGCCTTTTTCCTGAAGTACCTTTAAATGGTGTTCAAAAACTTCAGGAGCAATTACAAGACTAGGGTCCCAATCCATTTTACTGATTGAATGATACTCTAAAACTAAAGCACCCTTTTTAGAATAATCTTCAATTGCCTGGTTATAATACATTTTCCCTGCACAAGCAAGTACTGCAATTGTAATTCCTGTTATACTCATAATCTTTTTCCAATTACGAGCCATATATTCTCCCCCTAAATTCACTAATTACTTTAGTCTAGTTTATTATTTTCTCACAGCTTCAAAATTAGCAATTTGACTTAAAGCTTCATAAACAGCAGCCGTAAATTTTCCCTGTTGAATAACGTCCCTAAAGTTATTTTGTTCACACTTGGTAATTAATTCTTTAAGCTGATTTTTACATGTGCTATTTAAATTAAAATTGAGAATGCACTCTGCATTAATAAGTAAGCCTTCTAACTCCTTTAAATCATCTACTAATGCTTCAATAGTCACAGAAGAATTTTTCTTTAAAGCAATTTGTTGCTCAAAAATACGATTACCTACCCGTTGAATAGCAGCTAAAAAGTCTTCTTTAGTTTTTGGTGAAGAAATTATAACATTTTTTAAAACACTTTTTGTCGGGATATTCCGTAAAGCTAAACCACGAGCATATTTAGTTTTTAACTCTACAAACAAAGGAATCTGATGGGACAACGTAGCCGCAAATTTCAGTAACGCAGGAGTTTCTCCATCTTTGAGTTCCAGCTCAATTTCATCAATTTCATCTTTCAATTCTCCGGCTATGACATTACCATTATCTATAGCTAATTCAACTACAGCTCCCTCTATATCAAGTAAATAGGTAGTACGAATAACATCTACAGTAAAGAGTTTTTCAACTCCGTTGGGCACCAATTCTAATAAGTCAACCCCTAAACCTAGTTCTTTAAAGCCTTCTAATACAGCTTCATTCTTTGCTAAAGGAATATTTAATTCTACCCTTTCAGTAACTCCGCCAGTATTCTTCTTTGCAGTTTTAACAGTTGCTTCAAAGGTACCGTCGCCTTTATCACGAACTCTATAAGCAATGCCGTTATTTTGAAGAATCATATCTTCGGTATCATAATAGCTCGTAACCAGTCTGCGGACAGTTTTACTCTCTTGTCTTATTGCTTTTTCCATTAACGGTAAAGTCAATAATCTTTGTAAATCTTCTTTTTCAACCAAAAGTTTAAGTTCTATTTCAACATTACTTTTCATTTTCTTTATTACTCCTAATCTACTTTTTTAGAGTAAAGCCTTCTCCCGACCGCTGCCATAAAAACATAGGTACACCAAAAGCTAATATTGTTACGACTATTGCAGCATAAAATTTTGCTGTTCCAAAAGAGTCTGCTAGAAAATTATAAGCTATAGCTCCTGGAAGCATACCTAAAACAGTTGCCATAATAAAAATACGGATTGGCAACAATACACTGCCTGCAATTATGCTAACAGGATCATAAGGAAAAATCGGAACTGTGCGTAACCACAACATCTTTTTAAAGCTGCCAGAACCGGTAAGATAAATTTTTAATCTCTCTCCCCAGGAACCACCAAAATTATTGAGCAACCATCTGCCACCACCAAAGCGTCCAAGCAGATAACAGAAGCAGGCACAACCTAAACCACCCATAAGCACAAATAAGATTCCCCACCATGGTCCAAAAAGCACACCTGCACTTAAATTAAGAAATAAAGTGGGAAACAAAAGCAAAGGACGAATTGTATAAACAGCTAAATATATTAATGGTGCCAACAAACCAAAGCCAGCAACCCACTTTCTAATGTCCTCTGCATTTTGAGGATGTGGATTGTAGGGAGACTGATATAGATAATATATTAGCGCTCCTAGAACTAGCATATAAACAATTATTCTAGCAACTAAAAGCATGTATTTTTTCTTCATAGAAAACCTTTCAAACTCAAAAACTTGCTTAAGTATTATACTATTTTTAGCTAGAAAAAAGCAAGTATAAGTGTTATAATAGTTACATAATCACAAAACTTGATGGAAGTAAACCATCAAATATAAAAGAAAGGAAGGTATTCATTATGGAATACATCAAAATCAAAGAAGAGCAAGCTCCTCACTACATCTACGAGTTCGAAGGCAAGTATCCTAAGATTGACGAAAAAGCTTATTCTTTTAGCACTGCAACCGTTATCGGTGATGTTGAAATTAAAGAATATGCTAGTGTTTGGCCTAATGTAACAATTCGCGGTGACGTTAATAAAATTGTTGTTGGCCGTTATAGCAATATCCAAGACAACAGCTGCTTACATGTAGCAGATAACTATGCATGCATCGTTGGCGACTATGTTACTGTTGGTCACTGTGTAACACTTCATGCTTGCACTGTAGAAGACCATTGCCTTATCGGTATGGGTGCAACCGTACTTGACGGCGCTGTAATCGGTGAGGGCTCCATCATTGGTGCTGGTGCACTGGTAACTAAAGGAACCATCATTCCTCCCAATTCTTTAGTAGTTGGTTCTCCTGCTAAAGTAAAGAAGACCATGGGTCCTGAAGGCATCAAAGCTATTCATGCTCAAGCAATTAAATATAAATCTGAATGGGCTGAAAAATATGGTCTTGGCAAAAACGTAGGTGGCGAAGTTTACGACGGCGCTCAAATCGTTTAATAAGAATAAGTTAATCCTGCAGGTAGCAGCAATGCTACCTGCTTTTTTATGCAAAAAACGCGAGCCTATTGACTCGCGTTCTTAATATTCAATAAGTTTATCTGCCTAGCTCACGCTTCATAATACGTTTGTAAGCCTCTACACCAGGCTGATCAAAGGCATCTACATTTGCCAATTCACCTTCATAGGCAACAGACAACATAAGGAAGTATAAAAGTTGACCTACATGGAATTCATCTAAAACAGGCAAACTATATAATGCACTAAAACGACTATCACTATCCAAAGCTTCCCTGTTAGCATTCATAGCTGTCTTTAAAGCTTTTTGCATTGATAATCCATAGTACTTAGCAAATTCTGGAATATGTGGGAAAGGATTGCCTAAAACAATATCCTTACTAAAGCTCTCTACATAAAGAAATTGTACGACTTTATTTCTACGTCCATCCTGGTGTTGCTGCGTTTGTGCATGCATATCAGTACTACCTACGGCAGCAATAGGCGTCCTACCATAAAAGACAGTATTTCCTTCTCTATCATGTCTCTTGCCTAAAGACTCAGCTAAAAGCTGCACATACCACTCAGAAACAGACTTAAGGCACATACCATAACCCATAAGTACTTCAATATCGCATCCATATTTAGCAGCTGCTAAATATTTAAGAGTTGCATTAAGTAATGCAGGATTTTCCCATAGATTATGACTTCTGCAAGCCATATCCATAGCCCTTGCACCATCTAAAAGAGCTTCAATATCAATACCTATTGCAGCTGCAGTAACTAAACCTACATCATGCAAAACAGAGAAACGTCCGCCTATACCATCCTTAACATCAAAGTAACGCCAACCATGCTCCTTCGCCAAACGGTAAAGAGGGGAATTCGTTTTTTCATCTAAACCAGTTACAACAGCAACCTCAGTATCAACAACCTCACTATTAATACATTTATCATAATAGTAGCTAAAGGCTGTTAGAGTCTCAAGAGTTGTTCCAGATTTTGAAATAGGAATTATTAAAACCTTAAACTTTTCGCCCTTCTTTTCTCCGTGTTGCGCAATGTTACGAATTAAAAGTCGCAAATTCAAGCTCTGTAATGGATCCAAATTGTTCCCTGCAAAGAAAATATATGGTCGTTTCTTGCGTTCATCATTAGTTAAGCAGTTCCAGGTTTCACCACAAAAGATGTCAAATAAAACCTTATTGCCTAAATAAGAACCACCTATCCCTAAAAATATAACTGCATCTATCTCCTGTTTAACATATTCCGATAGATCTTTTAGCTTAGCTAAGGATTTAGGATTATTAGGATTATCTTTAGCAATAAAAGGCAGCTTTAAAAAGAAAACTGGTTCTGGATTACCGTCTTTCGAAACGTGTTTTTGAGCAAAACCTGTATTTCGCATCACATCCACTGCGGCTGCGGCAGAGCTAATTAAATCATTAAAATCGTTTAAATCATCTAAATTTAAGCGATTATCACCTAACATTGTACTATAATCAAATAAAAATCCATCTGAAAGTTGTAGAATATTATTCTTAGTCATAATTTACCCTCATATAGTATTTAATAAAGTCATTATAGCATACACTATTATAATTGTCACGAATATATTTTTTATTTTAACCTATAGGAAATTTCACTAGGATTATGCAGAAATTAACATAACTTAATTTTATAATATGTGATATACTGAGTGCAATCCAACTACTTAAGTAATGCAATATATCTTATTTAGTGATTAATAATTAAAATAAAGGAGAATTATCTATGCTAGAAAAGATATCTGCATACATAAATGTATTGGAAGCACAAGAAACTTCTACCCATTTAGAAGAACTTGAAACCACAATTTCAAGTAAATTCTATTATTCTGTATTATACTCAACAAATATTAATGAATGTTTTGATAAAGATAACTACATATCCATTCATTATGCTTTAATGAAAAGCTTTTCCGTTAAACTGCTAAAAACAGAAGAAAAAATACTAGTTAAAGAACACACTTTTTTTATTGCGAAAAGTGCTGCTAATTATAAACTATTACAAAACGAGGAAAGCATATGCTGTATTATTTCTTTTTTAATAAAAAAAGAATATTTTGCTACAGAACTTTTATCTTTACTCAATGAAAATCATGGATTAACTTTATTTTTAAATGATGGAGAAAGCAACTATTCTAACCCTGATTTATCTAGTGTATCGATTATTGAAAAAGAATACTTTCATAAATTACTGGACACAATTCCCTTGCACAACGCTTCTTCACAAAAACTCTATACCGACTATTTGAACTTAATTATAAAAAGAATATTATTGTACATAGATTATCATTTTAATGCAAATATTAGCGATTCTTTATCATTAAAATCAAAGGTGAAAATATACATGAACGAGCATATGGATACAGCCTCACTGCCTGACTTAGCAATTAGATTGAATTATACCACTGCTTATCTATCACAAAAAATCTATCATGCTACAGGAAAAAAATTCTCTGAATTATTAAAAGAAGAACGTATGAAGAAAGGAAAAAAACTACTAGAGGAAACTAAATTACCCATTAGACAAATATGCAGACTGATAGGCTATGAACATGATAGTTCCTTTATCTCAAATTTCACAGAAGAATATAAAGTATCGCCTAGTGCCTATAGAAGTAATCAAGATTATTTAAAATAGTACCTAAAAAATTATAAAGGCTGCTTGCAATGCAAGCAGCCTAACTTCATATGGCAGGGGCAGCAGGACTCGAACCTACGCATGCGGGAGTCAAAGTCCCGTGCCTTACCGACTTGGCTATGCCCCTATATGACAAGCAAGCACTGTTAACAGTGCTTGCTTGTTTTTATTAACCGGCGATTTCCTATCCTCCCAGGGGGCTGCCCCCCAAGTACTTTCGGCGTTTAAGGGCTTAACTACTGTGTTCGGGATGGGAACAGGTGGATCCCCTTAGCCATCACCACCGGATTCTTATCAGAGTCTGTACTCTGAAAACTATACAGAAGATTTTTTCTTTTCAAACGATCAG
>JAKSOK010000101.1 GCA_024405615.1 Phascolarctobacterium sp. | reverse complement strand
CAAGAAATATTTGCTCGTGGCAGTAATGAGATTATTGGTTGTGCAAGAGCAATGAAAAAGGGCCGCATGTTGGGATTGATTGCCGATCAAGACGGTGGTTATGATGGAATATTTGTTCCTTTTTTAGGAAAGATGGCTTCTACTCCTGCAGGTCCGGCATATTTCGCACGTAAATTTAAAGCGCCTATTATCCCAATTTTTATTGTACGTAATCCTGATGGTTATGGGCACAAAGCAATTGTTAAGGACCCTATTCGTTATGAGTTTACCGGTGATCAAAAAGCCGATGATTATAATGTAACCTTGAAGATGACCCAAGAGGTTGAAAAGATTATTAAGGAATACCCTGATAACTGGTTATGGTTCCAGCATCGTTGGAATACTCCTTATGTTCCCAAGGAGGAAGAAAAGACTGATGAAAAATAAAGAGATGCTTTTAGGAATTGTTGCCGGAATTGCTGTAGCTGGTTCAGTAATAACTTGGTTATTATCAGCAAAACCTCAAGAAGCGACTATTGGATTGGGTAATGGTGTTCAAGTACAAGCCAATACAACAATGAAAGACACGAAAGTAAGTCGTGAAAAAGATGGTGAAAAACTATGGGAATTTCAAGTTGCTGAAGTGGAACAGGATAAAAAGAATAATAAAGCTCTTTTGAGAGGAATAAAAGGGAAGATTTATCGCAAGGATGGAAGTTACCTTGATATTTCATCTGATAACGGTGAGGCTACTTTAAATAAGGCAGATAATGATTTTGCTGTTTCTGGCAATGTTAAAGCTGTTCTAAATACAGGTGGAAAACTATACGCTGATAGAGTAACATATCAAGAGAAAACTCAATTTATACAGGCTAGTGGAAATGTTCGTTTAGAAAAAGATGGTTATGCTGCATATGGAGACATTGCAGAAACAACTACTAAAATGGAAAAATTTAAGCTAAAAGGACATGCTAAGGTTGAGAAGGGTGGTAAAATTGATGATAAATAAAAAGTATGCAACTATATTGGCTGCTTTTGCGGTTACATGTTTTGTTGCAGGAAATGCATTTGCTGCAAACGGAAAATTTACTGTACAGGCTGATGAGTTAGATTATGATATGAAAACAGGTATTGCTGTTGGTAAAGGCAATGTAGTTCTTATTCAAGATAACGCAAAAGTTACGGCTGATAATGCTTCTTATAATAGCAAGACTAGAAGTGGCGTTTTATCTGGAAATGTTGTTGCTGACCGTGGAACCGAACACATTAGTTGTGATGAATTTAGAATTGAAAATGATGATGTATTTTCAGCTGTTGGTAATGCTGTGTTGTCTAAAGAAGGTAAAAGACTGCTGGCACCACGTGTTGATTATGTTAAAAGCCGAGATTACGCTGAGACCTTTGGGAATTGGGCGCGTTTGATGGATGCGGATGGAAGTACCGTTTCTGCAGTAAAAATTGTTTATGATGGTCAATCAGGTATAGCAACGGCTAACGGTGGTGTAACTATTAATAGTGATGCTCGTAAACTTACAGGTTCCGCAGATAAAGCTGTTTATGATACCAAAAAAGATGGGTATGTAGAGATGGTTGGCAATGCAACTGCTACACAAGATGGAAATACGATTAAAGGCGAAAAGCTAAGATTAACAAATTCTAATGTGGTTATAGCAGATGGAAATGTACATGTGACCTATATCCCCCAGCAAGAACCTAAAAAAGAAGAAAAATCTTTAGAAAAAAAGGAGATTGCTGTTGTTAATAAAAGAACTGTTATAGAAAGGGCTTAAAATTTAGAACTTTCTGAGGAGGATAAACCCTTGATAATAAAAACCGATAATTTAATTAAAACCTATAATGGCAGGAATGTTGTTAATGGTGTTAGCATAGAAGTAGAACAGGGTAGTATTGTTGGACTATTAGGTCCTAATGGCGCCGGTAAGACTACGACTTTCTATATGATTGTAGGTATCGAAAAGCCTAATTCTGGAGTTGTAACTTTGGACGGAAGCGACATTTCAAGTATGGCAATGTATGAGCGTGCTCATGCAGGAATTGGTTATTTACCGCAAGAAGCATCCATTTTTACCAAACTTACGGTAGAAGAAAACTTATTAGGTATTTTAGAAACAACTAGCCTTAATAGCGAAGAAAGAGTTGCCAAAATGAACGAACTGATTGACGAATTTAGACTTAATCACGTACGTTCAAGTGTTGGTACCGCTTTATCTGGTGGTGAACGTCGTCGTGTTGAAATTGCACGTGCTTTAGCGACGAATCCAGCTTTTATTTTGTTGGATGAACCATTTGCGGGTATAGATCCTTTAGCAGTAGCTGATATTCAGGACATGATTTTGCATTTAGCAAATAGAGGTATAGGTGTTCTTATAACAGACCATAATGTTCGCGAAACTTTAAGCATTGTTGATAAGGCATACATTCTATCAGAAGGAAGAATCCTGCTACATGGAGATAGTGAGTCAATAGCTAATGACCCTATAGCACGAGAAAAATATTTGGGAAGAGATTTTTATTATCAATCTAGGAGAAGAAGATGAAACTGAGAATTTTAGATAAATATGTATTAAAAGAACTATTATATCCGTTCGTCTTTGGTATCGCTGCTTTTTCAAGTATTTTTATTGCTAGTACCATGTTGTTTAAATTAACACAGTACATTACTAGATACGGAGCATCTTTAGAAACAGTTGCTCGTATGTTTATGTATAATTTACCAGAAGTAATAAACTATACTTTCCCCATGTCCATGCTCTTAGCTGCTTTGTTGGCTTTTGGCAAATTATCAGGTAGTAGCGAGATTGTTGCTATGAAATCTGGCGGTATAAGTTATTATAGAATAGTTACACCGGTAGTCATTGTTGGATTTCTTGTAAGTATGTTCTCACTAGTGTGGGCAGAAAAAGTGGTTCCCCAGTGTAAGGCTAAAGCTGCTTATATTCTTAATGTTGAAATCAGACATAGTACCAAGCCAACTACTCAGGAGCATATAATAATAAAAACATTTAAAGGTGATCATCAAAGTCTTACTTATGCTACAAGTTTTGATGAAAAGAAAGGCTTGATGAAGGGAATTACTATTGAAGAGTTTGAAAAAGGTAAGATAAATCGTATTCAGACTGCTAAAGAGGGCCTGTGGGAAAATGGATCATGGAGAATTCGTGATGGTAAAATTTTCCAAATTGACTCTGAAGAAGGTGTTCAAAGTTCGGCTTCTTTCAAAGAGCAATATATTCCTTTAGATTTACATCCTCGACAAATTTCTTGGCAGCAAAAAGATCCTGAAGAAATGACTATTGCTGAATTAAAGGAAAATATTCGCGTTTTGGAAAAACAGAAATTATCTACAGCTCGCCAGTGGTGTGAAATTTATATGCGTATTAATATTCCTTTGGCAAGCTTATTCTTTGCTATGATTGGTGCAGCCTTAGGTACTCAAAAACAAAGAACAAGTTCTTCCATTGGTTTAGGTATTAGTATTATTGTCATTTTCATTTATTATGCAGTTATGACTTTAACTACAGGTCTAGGCAAAGGTGGCGTTATCCATCCACTTATTGCATGCGCAATACCTAACATTTTGTGTGCTGGCATTGGTGCTTATTTATTGCATAAGAAAAACGCTTAATTTAAAATTTATAACTTATTTGTATAGGAGGTGAAGACATGGTTGGCATTCGCTTAATTGTGATTATGGCTATTGTAGGCGGCTTAATTGCTTATATAGCAGATAAAATGGGCAGTAAAATTGGCAAAAAGAAAATGACCATCTTCGGTCTTCGCCCCAAATATACTTCTATTTTATTAACTGTGCTTAGTGGTGTATTAATTTCGGTTCTATCCATAGTGACAGTAACTATTTCTTCTGAAAGTGCGCGTACTGCTCTTTTTGGTATGGATAAATTACAGAAAGAATTGAAATCTTTAAATGATGAGAAAGATCGTGCTGCTGAAGCTCTCATTGAGGCGTCAGGTAAAGTACAAAAGCAAAATGAAACAATTGCGGCTCTGGATAAAGAAATTAAAAATTCTACTAACGCTAAAGAAAAAATGGAATTTGAATTGGCGAGTATGAATGCTAAATATGATTCTGCTCAGGAAGAAGTAAAAAATCTATCTGACGCTAGAGTGAAGCTTACCAATGAAATTAGTGATTTAGAGAAAACAACAGAAGGTTTGCGTCAGGGAATTATTAATATGCGCGAGGGACAGCTTTACTATCGTGCTGGTGAAGTTGTATATGCAGCCGTTCTTCGTGGGGCTATGAATATTGAACAGAATAAAGACCAGGTTGCGTGGCTATTAAATAATGCTAATCAGGCGGCGCTACAGCGTTTAGGTGATCAGATGCCGGATAAACCAGTTCAGGTTATTTGGATTTCTGAAGAGTTTGTAACAGATGCATTAAATGTGCTAAATAAAAATAAAGGCGACTACCTTTGCCGTGTTCGCACTATTGCCAACATTATGGTGGGTGAGCTTGTTGTTTGTGAGCTAGAGATGTTGCAAAATAAGCTTATCTATAACGATGAAGAAGAAGTAATGACCAAAACCTATGATTTCTCTAATGGTAAAGTAAATCCAGACATGGTAATTATGGACTTTTTAACTGGGGTTAATCATAAAGCTGTCGCTGCAGGGGTACTTCCTGATCCTGTAACTGGTAAAGTTGGTAATCTTGATGCAGAAGTTATGGTTCTAGCTGCAAACCAAATTAAAAATTGTAATGGCAAGTTTACTTTAACAGCTTATACAAGAGGTAAAGTAACTACTGCCGGACCAGTGCGCATTGGTTTACGAGTTAAGCAGGAAAAAAAGTATGAGTGATAATTATGACGAAAGTCTATATCTAGGCATTGATCCAGGTAAATGTAAAACTGGTTTAGCTTTAGTTGATGGTAACGGTAAAATTATCAAGCTTCGCATTTCTACTACAGCAAACATATCTGATGAAGCTATGAATTTTTGTCAGGGCGTAAAGATTATAGCTGTAATTCTAGGCGATGGTACTAATAGTAAAAATGTAGCTAAAAAATTGCAGGGCGTTTTGCCAACTTTACCACAGTTTTTTGTTGCTGAAGCCTATAGTACAGAAGAGGCGAGGAAGCTCTATTGGCAGGAAAATCCACCTGAAGGTATCAAGAAATTAATACCTCAAGGTTTACTTGTTCCTCCAATTCCTTTGGATGCATATGCTGCAGTTGTTCAAGTGCGTCGTTGGTTGAAACTTAAAAAGTAAAGATAAGCTATGTTGGCTAGTCTAACATAGCTTTTTTATAGGATTTTAATCATACATATAGAGGAGAGATTTATTATGAGCAAACTAACACAACAATCTTGCAAAGTGTTTTTGGAAGAATTGGCATCTGAAAGGCCTACTCCAGGCGGTGGTGGAGCCGCTGCTATGGCTGGTGCTATGGCTGGTGCATTGTCTTCTATGGTTGCTAATTTGACTATAGGAAAGGAAAAATTTGCTGCTGTGGAGAGTGAGGTTAAAAATCTTTGCGAAGAGGCTGATTGCTTACGTTCTTCATTATTAAATCTAGTAGAACAGGATGCAGCTGTTTTTGCTAGCTTCATGGCATGTTATAAATTGCCTAAAAGTACTGAAGAAGAGAAAAAGTTTCGCCTTGATTCTATACATACGGCAGCTATGCAAGCAGCAACCATACCTATGGAAATTGCTCGTGCAAGTGCTAAGGTTTTAGATATTGCAGATCGTATTGCCGTTATTGGCAATCCAAATGTTATTACAGATGCAACTTGTAGCGCTTTGATTGCTCGTGCAGCGATGCGTTGTGCTTTTTACAATGTATATATTAATCTAAAACTTACCAAGAATGAGGCGTTCAACCAAGCATTGATAAAAGAGATAGAAGAACTAGAAAATAAAGCTTTAGTTGCTGAAAATAGAGTATTAGAAGTTACGGATAAGGCTTTGGCCTAATGCTTGACAAAAACAAGTAGATAGTGTAAAATTACAAAGTGCTGTATGGAAAGGTGGCCGAGTGGTTGAAGGCTCTAGTCTTGAAAACTAGCGAGGTGTTAAAGCCTCCGTGGGTTCGAATCCCACCCTTTCCGCCATTTTACAAAAGGATGTTGCTAACGCAACAGTGGGTTCACCCCTACGGGGTACAAGCGAATCCCACCCTTTCCGCCATTTTATATAATGATTTTTTGAAAAAAGCTTGCTTTTTAAGAAAAATTATTGTATAATATCATAGTAGTCTAACGGAGTGGTACTCAAGCTGGCTGAAGAGGACGGTTTGCTAAATCGTTAGGCGGGTTAAACCGCGCCAGGGTTCGAATCCCTGCCACTCCGCCAACT
>JAKSOK010000100.1 GCA_024405615.1 Phascolarctobacterium sp. | reverse complement strand
TTGGTTAATTGTAGGCATATCGGCACCTCCTTTCCAAACAATTAGATTTTAATGATTATAAAAACTTGGTCTCCCAAGCCCTTATCAATTTTTTAATATCACAGCAGCTGCTGCCTTAACATGAATTCCGCAAGCTCTTCCAAGCTCATTCATACTTTCAACATCTACAACTTCTATTTGGTTATCCTTGCACAAGGTAACCAATCGAGCAGTAACTCTTGAATCAGCATCTTTTGCAATATAGACCTTAACTGCATTTGCTTTTAACACAGCCTTTTCAGCTTGTTTAACACCAACACTACGTTTTTGCGCCTGTTGTAATTCAACAAGTAACATATTGGGTCACCTCCAAAAGAGCATAACTCACCCGTGATACTCGTATATTGTAACATCTTATACACTTTGTGTCAATACTTTTTTATGATATTTTTAATTTTTTTATTGCAAAAAATAGCGATTTTATCGGCTTCTTTGTTTCCACGCTTCCTAGTGTTTCGAGAAGCTTTTTGTTTTCTTTTTTGTCCTTCCTACATGAACATTTTCATCATAATAAAACATAAAAAATATACATTTTCTTTACAAAAATTTTAATTTATTTGTATTTCTACTTGCTATGTTACACTTGACAAAAATTACAAAAATTATAGTAACACCAACATTTTAGTTAAAAAATGTAATTTTTAATAAATTTAAGAGATTCTAACACAAAAAAGAATAATCTAGCTTTTTCTTTTCAAAAAGCTAGATTATTTATTAATACAGCAAATATTTTTTTACCACTTTTGAAAAATTAGCACATTCTTCTTTCCATCTGATAAACACTGTATCTGGTGCTTCCTGTTTTTCTATACTATCTTCACCCAACGCAATGTCAACAACATTACCATTTCCTCCATACCTCTTAGGCAACTCTAACATTTCTTTGGGGTACATTTTTTGCATAGTATAAATCATCAAATATTCCAATTCTGGGAAGTTTACAATTTCAGGATTTAAAATATAAATTTCAGTTCCCTGCACTAATTCATCTTTATAACGACCGTAGCGTGGTGTGAAAGCAGCTTTACGGAAACCCACGCCTGGAATCTGTAATTTTATAAAAGCTTGAGTAACCTTATCAGCTTCTGCAAAAGGTGCGCCTACAAAATAAAAAGGTTTTGCAGTTCCTACCCCAACAGATAAAGCCGTATCACCACATACTCCAGTCGATGCATATAAGAACGCTGTTTCTGCCGTAGGAATAAGTGGCGATGTTTGTACCCAAGGTAAGTTGGTATCCTTCCAGAGCATGTTTCTGCACCAATTCTTCAAGCTTACAACTTCTAGGTTACAATTAATTTTATTTTCTTCGTTTATATATTTCGCAAATTCACCAATGGTTAAACCATGACGCAAAGGAATCTCGTATAAACCAATAAAACTTTTAAATTCCGGTTTAAGCACAGGCCCTTGAATTGTACCACCTAGTGGATTCGGCCTATCAAATATAACTACTTGTTTCCCATATTTTGCGCATTCTTCCATGATGTACGCCAAGGAAGATGTGTAAGTATAGTGGCGGACACCTATATCTTGAATATCAACAGCAATTACATCAATAGTATCTAGCATCGCCTTACTTGGTCTACGAGAGTCACCATAAAGGCTGTATACTGTTATGCCTTCGTAATTACTATTAGTAAATTTTTCTCCTGCGGCTACAGCTCCTAAAAGACCATGTTCTGGAACAAAAATAGCAGTAACATTAAATTTTTCTCGTAATAGGTCTACACTACTTCTCAGCTTACTATCAATACCTGATTGATTAGTAAAAACACCTACTCTTTTATTCTCAAGTAAAGCAGCAACAGCTACCTCATCAATTCTATCAATGCCTAAAACAGTAGCAGGATGTTCTTGCTTTAAACAAACCTTGTTTTCATGTTTAACAGCATGTTTATTATGTAACTTAGCAGATGCACAAGGAGTAAGCATCATTAAAGCCAAAAACAACAAAGCGATTCTTTTCATTACACACCTCATCCTACTCTTTTAATGTTTTCTAAGAAGTCTTCTAACTCTATTTATATGACGTTCGAAATCTCCCTCATTAATGAAATCAGCTAACACAAGCTGCTCAAATAAAGGTACAGAGCAAGAGTAAAAGCCTAAGTATTCATTAAAAACCATTAGCAAAGTTTCAGGTAGTACCATATAGCCTATACGCAAGGAAGGTGCAATGGTTTTAGTAAAAGTATTCATGTAAATAACTCTATCATGGGATTGCAATTTAAAAAGAGTATCTTCCATTTTGGCAGAAACTGTAAATTCCGAAGCAAAATCATCTTCTATGATAAAAGCATTACGTTTTTCTGCCCATTGTACATACTCTCTACGCTTGGACGCAGTAGCTGTTATACCACTTGGGAAACTATTATATGGCGTAACGTGTAACACATCGGCTTTGCTTCTCTGCAACTCCTGTGTTTCTATACCATCAGCACCCATACGTAGCTTTTCTATACGTACTCCATTAGCCTCATAAATTTTGCGGATAGTATCATAAGAAGGGTCTTCTATGGCAAATAGTTTATCTCTACCTAAAAGTTGAACAATAAGACTATACAAATATTCAGCACCAGAACCAATAATTATCTGCTCGGCTTTCACGGAAATACCACGACTGCGCAAAAGATAACTAGCCAAAGCTGTTCTCAATTCTGTACAGCCACAGCTAGGGGACTTTATCAACAAACGTTCCCCATAATTAGAAAGCACTCTGCGCATAGTTTTGGCAAAGACGGAAAAGGGAAAATCTGCTACGTCCGGTAACAGTTCTAGCGTTTTCAATTTAGGTATGGCAGTAGACTGCTCTCCCACTTTGCTCGCAGCTCCACCAACAGTAAAAAAATCACTGTCCTTGTAAACGACAAAATAACCGCTTCTCTCCCTAGCTTCAACATACCCTTCATCGCAAAGAATATCGTAGGCGTGTTGTACTGTGATTACACTTAAACCCGTTTCTACAGCAATTAAACGCTTCGAAGGCAATTTACTGCCATATTTATAAGCACCCATAACGATATCTTCTCTCAGCAAAGTATATAGTTGCAAATAAGCTTTGCCTTTAGATCTATCAATTTCATATAGCATTCTTAATCACCAAAATTAATCTTCAAGCTTATCGACCACACTCCGATGCTGAGCCTTTTAATATTTTTAAACCATGCTCTAATTCCAGCAGTACCAGTTCCAAACTTTCCTCTACAGCTTTCTTGCTTCCCGGGAGATTTACAATCAAGGTATTATTACGCAAAACACTAGCGCCTCTGCCTAGCATAGCTCTTTTAGTAATCTGCATACTTCCGGCTCTAATGGCTTCAGCGATTCCCGGCACGTTGCGCGTTGCTACGGCCAAAGTAGCTTCCGGAGTGCAATCTCTAATAGACATACCCGTGCCACCGGTAGTAATAATCAAATCTACTTGTCTCTGATCTGCTAAACGCTTAAGCTCCTTCTCTATCAGTTTCTGTTCGTCAGGTAAAAGCACCGTTTCAACAATTTCATAGCCTGCCTGCTGCAGAAGCTCTACAGCACGAGGTCCGCTCGTATCGATACGCTCTCCTCGAAAACCCTTGTCACTTAAAGTCATAACAGCAGCGCGCATGGGTGCACTTGCTGACGGAAGATCAACCTGAATCGTATCACCTAAATGTAGCACGCCGCCTTCCACAACGGTCGCAAAAACACCTTCCCTAGGCATAATGCAATCACCAACACGCTTAAAGATCTCACAATGTGTATGGCATTCCTTACCAATTTGCGACATTTTCAGGACAACACTACCACTGCGCAAAATTGATCCGACAGGAAGACAACGAAAATCAATACCTGCAACCAGAATATTTTCCCCAAAGGCTCCGGCTGTTGCCATACCGCCTTTGGCATTAAACTCTTCAACCTTATCGTAGGATAATAAACTAACCTGCCTATGCCAGTTCCCAGCATGAGCATCTCCCTTTAAGCCGAAATTTTCTACTAGCAATATTTCATCTACTGGCTTTTTAATAGTGCCTCTTTTTTCACTAATGCATAAAGCTTTTATAATACCTTGTCTATTTTTCATATTCCTAATCCTATTCCAACAGAATTATAGCTGATAAAGCCAAACAATAATCGGCATCGTAATAACACACAAAGTTGCTGTAACAACATTTATGACACTAGCATATTCGCCATCATTGCCAAACAAAGTTGCCATACTTACTGTTGTGGTTGCCGAAGGAGTAGCTGTAGCCAACAATGTAATCAAAAGTATGGTTTCTCCATTCTCCACCATCTCTTTAAGTCCGCTATATTTTAAAAGCAGCATTATAATTAGTGGTATGATTACTAAACGTAAAAGCACTACTAAGGGCAATCTTTTATAACACTTTAGCTTATCTAAACTTACTCCTCCTAAAAGAATACCTGCTATAATCATGGCAGAAGGTCCAACGACCTGTCCCATAGCTCTAAAAGCATCATTAAGCGGCTCTGGGAAACGCAATCCCGTTAATAAAAGTACAAAGCCTATCATAATGGCAATCATATTAGCATTAGTAAAAACAGCTTTAAAGTCCATATGTCGCTCTCCCGCTAAGGAAGATTTCATATGCGTCCAAAACAATACTAACTGGACAACTAAAAAAGAACTAGTATAAATAACCCATTCCGGGCCTAAAACAGCTGTTACCAACGGAATAATGAGGTTGCCCGAATTAGAATAGATAGCAGAACACATCTCCACAGCATTCAAATGCAGTACACGTTGCATAAAATTGCCCATAAAAATTAAAATTACGTGGATTAGCACAGCTGCTAATGTTCCTAACATCAATCCATTCTGCACCTGAGGTGTCAAATCTACTTGGAAGGAAATTAACATAACACAGGGAAAGAACACATAAAGCAACAGCAGGGACATGACTTTACTATCATCCGCCTTCAATATTTTCATTTTTACCATAGCCATGCTCATCAGCATCATGACAAACAGGGATAATATTTTATTTGCTAAAATTAATGAAATCGTAATTCATACACTCCAGTCGAACAAAAACTTTTTTGTTATTATAACACGTCCTTATTAATTTGTATATGCCCAAGCCACTTAGCTCATAAACAAAAAGCATCCCCATTTTAATAAATCGGGATGCTTTGTTTCATACGAAAATATATTGCACTAAAAACATATAAAAAATGGTACCTGAAGCTATTGTCAGCAAAACATTTTTGACATATACCTGCAACACAATAATAAGAACTGTTGCAAGAAGCTCAGGTGCTCCATGATAGCCACTTAAAAGTTCCACATCCTTAAAGGAAAACACAACTAATAATGCCATAACAGCAGCTGGCAGCATTTTCCCTAAGTAAAGGACTACAGGCGGTGTCGGTTTATTAGCAGGAAAAAGAATAAATGGTAAAAAGCGCGTCAACATAGTTCCTAATACGGCTGCTGCAACGGTAATAATCTGCTCAGTAAGCGTCATTTCTTTTTACCTCCTTGATAAGCTTGCTCTTTACGGTACATCATGATAAAAATAACTAAAATCAGCAGCATCGCCGGAGGAATAAAACTCTTGGTCCCTAAAGCAACAAGACATATGGTTGGAACTATTAAACCAATTAAAGCGGGAATGTGATTATCCATATTTAGCCATTGATTTACTACGATAGTTATAAACAAAGCTGTCAGAGAAAAATCTAAGCCTTTGCTGTTAAAATCAATATTACTACCAACAAAAGCCCCTATCGTAGTTCCGGTAAACCAATAACAATGATTTAAAAAAGTAACAAAAAAGTAATAGGCTTTTTTATCAACATGCTCTGGCGGTTTAACAGAAACATTGATAGCATAGGTTTCATCAGTTAAGCCGAAAATAAGGTAAAACTTTGTCAAACCCATGTTTTTATATGGTTCCAGCATAGATATGCCATAGAACAAATGACGAGCATTAATAATCACCGCCATGACGAACATAAACACTGGATCAAAAGCGCCAATCATTACATTAGCAATAAAAAATTCTAAGGAACCAGCAAAAACAGTCAAAGCTGTCAGCATGGGATACCACATGGAAAAGCCTTTGGAACAAAAATAAATACCAAAGGAAAAGCCTAAAAATAAATATGCCGCACAAATCGGCAACGTCAAAGGAAAAGCAGCCTTTAAGGCTGCAATATATTTTTGCATAATTACTCACCTAACACAAACTTTCTCCCAAGTTGTAGGCAATATTATACAATAATCATCTTATTTAGTCAAAACAATTCAAAAATCTAAAAAAGGGCATAAAAAAACCGTCCCCCGACGGTTTTTTTATTAGCTTTGCCACACCCCTGTAACTAAGCATATGAGAATAATGAGGAGAAGGAGAA
>JAKSOK010000010.1 GCA_024405615.1 Phascolarctobacterium sp. | reverse complement strand
ATAACTTCTGCTTTAACAACTTGGCCAATTTCCAGAGCGTCAGCAGGTTTTTCAATGCGTTCACGAGCGATTTCAGAGATGTGAACCAGACCTTCTAATTTATCGTTGATTTTAACGATTGCACCAAAGGGCAGGAAACGTACAACTTCAACGTCCATTTGGTCGCCGATTTGCAGTTGGCTAGCTTCTGCAACCCAAGGATCTTCTTGAGTAGCTTTGATGGACAGAGCAACGCGTTTAGCTTCTTTGTCAACTTTCTTAACCAGAACTTGAACTTCGTCGCCTTCAGCAGCTACGTCAGCAGCTTTTACATTGCGATCCCAGGACAGTTCAGTGTTGTGAACCAGGCCAACCAGACCTTCGCCAACTTCTACGAACAGACCGAAGTCTGCAATCTTAACAACTTTACCAGGAACAACGTCGCCTTCGTTAACAGAAGCATAAGCTTTTTCTTCGCGTTCAGCACGAGCAGCGATAGCAGCAGCTTTACGAGCTTCTTTAGCTTCCAAATAAGCTTGATGTTTAGCTTCGCGTTCAGCTTTCAGCAGTTCACGACGAGAGCATACGATGCGTTTCTTTTCCAGGTCAACTTCGATGATTTCAGCTTCCAGTTCTTGACCAACATAAGCGGAGAAATCTTCAACGCGTTTCAGTTCTACGTGAGAAGCAGGAATGAAGCCTTCAACGCCTTCAACAGCTACGCCCAGACCAACAACACCTTTAGCTTTGTTTTTGATAATACGGTTAACTTTAACGGTAGCAGCACGTTTTTCGCCTTCTGCCAGAGGAGCAACAGTTTTCCAAGCTGCTTCAGCTTCTGCTTTAATTTTGGACATACGAACGAAATCGCTCTTGGTGTTGGAAGCTACGATTTTAGCTTCTACTTCAGCGCCGATTTCAACGTCTGCTTCAGTTGCGCCTACAGCCCATTCGTTATAAGGAATGAAGCCATCATGTCTATAGCCAAAAGATACATAAACGCCATCTTTATCTTTAGAAATAACAGTACCAGTTATAACTTTACCAGCGTAAACCTCTACCTCCTCTTGTGCATTGAACAACTCTTCAAAAGATTCCATGTTTTCCATTACTATAATTGCCTCCTTAATTAAACGGTCTGGAGTCGATGCTCCGGCCGTGATTCCAATTTTATGACAGTTTGCAAACATTCCTGTCGTCAGCTCAGCCGCAGTCTCAATGTGATAGGCCTTGCTGCATTTGCCACTTACAAGCTCATGCAGATGTCTTGTATTAGCACTGTTACGTCCACCGATGACAATCATCGCATCCACCCTACTAGCCAGATCCATAGCAGCACTCTGACGTTGGGAGGTTGCAGTACAAATTGTACGCTCTACGCGATATTCACCTGGACGGGACTCCTTCATAGCTGCTAAGATTTTTTCAAACTTTTCTAGCTCAAAGGTAGTCTGGATAATAACTCCATAACGCTCTTTTTGGGGAATATTAGAAACATCTTCTATATATTCTACAACGATTGCGTTTTTTCCTGCCCATTTTAAAATACTTTTTACTTCTGGATGATTTTTTTCACCAACAATTACAGGAAAATATCCTGCTGCTGCAACGTCCGCTGCTTTACGTTGGGCAAAACGCACATTGGGACAAGTTGCATCTAAAATTGTCAGACCTTTAGCTTCAGCTTCATTGTAAACCTCAGGGCCTACACCATGGGAACGAAAGATAACTGTTTCTCCCGTTTCAAAGCAGTCAAGGCTATCGTTACAAGCAATGCCTTTTTGCTCTAATTCAGCAATGAGCTGCGGATTATGAATAAGCGGCCCTAAAGTGCCACCCTTTACACCCTCCTCTGCAGCTTTTTCAGCCATGTGTACAGCACGTTTTACTCCGTAGCAGAAGCCACAGGATTTAGCAACCTCAACCTGCATTACTTTTCACCTGCCTGAAGCTTAGCGATTTCTTGCATCATTTCCTCAGTCAACTTAGTTAAGAGAGCTTTATCTACAAAACTATCCTTAGGAAATTCAATAGGTTTGCCAAATCTTACAATAACCTTGGGCCAGAGCTTGCCTTGGCGTTTAATATCAGTGCCAATTACGCAAGCTGGCAGAATGGTTGCACGTACTTGACCTGCCATCATGAGCGCACCGGGAGCAGCCTTACCTAAAGCACCAGTTTTGCTACGAGTTCCCTCAGGGAAAATAGCCAAAACTTCATTGTTTTTCATTATATCAATGCCGTGCTTTAAAGCAGCTCTGTCCGCAGTACCTCTCTTTACAGGGAAAGCACCCAGCCATTTATAGATAGTGCCTAAGACAGGAACAAATAGCTCCTCCTTAGCCATCCAGTGTACATTACGAGTGCAGGCAGCACCAACTACAGGAGGATCCAACAGGCTAATGTGATTGCATGCCAGCATTAAAGGACCTTCCTTAGGAATGTTCTCCTGCCCTTCTATTTCTAAGCGCAAGAAAATGCGGAATAGATTTAAACCAATAAATTTAACAATTGCGTAAAACATAAATTCAAACATGCCTCCTTAGGCATAATAGTTTCTATTATTCTCGCTCCTGTACTAGCTCTTTTAGCTTAGCTACTACTTGCTCAATGCTCATGTCAGAGGTATCCAGATAGAGCGCATCCTCAGCTTGACGTAAGGGGCTAATAGCACGCTCGCTATCTTGCTTATCTCTTAAAGCTATATCCTCTTTCAGTTGCTCTAATTCAACCTTTTCACCCTTAGCAACAAGTTCCTTGTAACGACGCATAGCGCGTTCCTCTACGGTAGCAGTCAGGAAAACCTTCAGCTCTGCGTTAGGAAATACAACAGTACCAATGTCGCGACCATCCATGAGCACACCGCCAACATCACCCATACGGCGTTGTTGAGCTACCATAGCCTCACGTACGGGACCAATAGCTGCTACGCGGGAGACATTAGCTGTAACCTCAGCACTACGAATAGCGGAGGTTACCTCTTGACCATCTACAAAAACTCTATTAACGTTAGCTTCTGGTCTAAATTCAATAACCATGGTATTAGCCAGCTCGCTGATAAATTCTTCGCTAAATTCTTTACCAGTTTGTAGCCATTTCCAAGTAACGCTACGATACATAGCGCCAGTATCAATATAAGCATAACCAATTTCGCCTGCTACCAGTTTGGCAATAGTGCTTTTACCAGCACCTGCAGGACCATCAATTGCAACAACAATTTTTCTCATTAATTTTCACCTTCAGTTTGGGCAGCAGCAGTTCCTGCGGTATAACCACTAGAGAAAGCTGCCTGCAGATTAAAGCCACCGGTGTAGCCATCTACATCCATTACTTCACCTGCAAAATATAAGCCCTTTAGTATTTTGGATTCCATAGTTTTAGGATTTATTTCCTTTACAGATACGCCACCTTGGGTAACAATAGCCTCTGCAATAGGCCTTGTCGCTGTAATAGGAATAGAAAAACTCTTCAAGGTCTTAACCAGACGTTGACGTTCTTCCCTAGAAATCTGATTGATGAATTTACTTTCATCGAGATAAGCCATATCTAAAACCACAGGAATGAGACGTTGAGGAAGTAAATCCTTCATACCGTTTACCAGTTGTTTACGACTATAAGTGGTAAAGTCACGTTGTACTCTAGCATCCAGCTTCTCCATGGATAAGGCTGGCTTTAAGTCTACAACCATTTCTACATCTTGACCATTAGCTAAGCATTGGGCAGCCTTATTGCTTAAGGATAAAACAATGGGACCGGAAACGCCAAAATGAGTAAAGAGCATTTCGCCAAACTCATCAGCAACCTTCTTGCCATCTGCTAAAAGCACAGCACCTACATTACGCAAGGACAAGCCCTGTAAATCTTCCACATAGGGATAATCACTTTCCAAAGGTACTAGACTTGGTTTTAGCTCCACAATGGTATGCCCTACTGCTTCCGCCAGTTTTGCGCCATCACCATTACTGCCTGTACCAGGATAGGAAGCACCACCAGCACAGAGAATGACCGCATCACCAGCAAAGAAACCTTCAGAGGTTTTTACTCCCAAAAGCTTACCTTCTTTAACTACAATGTTTTGCACCTTGCAGTCGCAGATGAGCTTTCCCCCTAAGCCAGTATAAATTTCCACCAGCTTGTTCACTACATCTTTAGCAGTATCACTAACTGGGAAAATTCTACCGCCACGCTCCACCTTGGTAGCTAAGCCATGACTTTCTAATAAATCCACTATATCTTTATTGGTAAAACGACGCAAAGCACCATTGAGGAAACGACCATTACCAGGAATGTTTTTTATGAATTCCTGCAGCTCGCAGACGTTAGTAATATTACAACGACCCTTGCCTGTAATGAGCATCTTTTTGCCAGGCATACGCATCTTTTCATAGATTGTAACCTGAGCACCCTCGCCAGCTGCTGCAATACCAGCTAGAAGGCCGGCAGCACCTGCGCCAATAATAATAACTTTTTTCATAATTAGCCTCAACTAAGTAGTTACCTACTCTTAGACCTTTAAAATTTTAGCATCACGGCAGAGAGCAACTAATTCATTAGCATCTAATTCTCTCAGCTTGCCTTTGCCCAAACCTTTCAGTCCTAAAGGACCCATTTTGATACGTTGAAGCTGTCTAACCGGGAAACCGATAAAGTCACACATACGACGTACCTGACGGTTGCGACCTTCATGAATAGTAATATCAAAGGTAGTCAAATGACGCTCATGGTCATAGCTACGCAAATTAACTACGGCAGGAGCAGTCATGCCATCCTCCAGCTTTACGCCTACACGAAGCAGGTCCAGCTTCTCCTGGGGCACAATGCCAACTACTGTTGCCACATAGGTTTTGCCTACCTCATGACTAGGATGCATTAAAGCCTGAGCCAATTCACCATCATTGGTAAGGATCAACAAACCCTCTGTGTTATAGTCCAGGCGACCTACAGCATAAACGCGTACGGGCAAATCCTTCACAAAGTCGGCAATACATTTTCTCCCCTTTTCATCCTTCATGGTAGTTACTACTCCACGAGGTTTATTAAAGAGATAATATACCTTCTCTTCTTCTGCCAACAGCTTGCCATCCACGGCGATGCGGCATTTTGCAGCGTCAAATTTCTGTCCTAGTTCCGTAATAGTTTTACCATTAACCGTAACTCTACCAGCTAAAATTATTTTTTCTGCTTCACGACGGGAAGCAACACCGGCAGCGGCCAGTATTTTTTGTAATCTTTCTTCCATCTATTCTAAATCTTTCTTAATGCTTATTCTAGTTATATAACCTTAATTACTGCTTATTCCGGCATATCCAAGAGCTGTTGCTCAGGCTTCTCAGGAGCCTCTAATGCCTGCTCCAGTTCTACTCTAGGCAAATCCTCCAAAGAGTTCATGCCAAAGACCTGCAGGAATTTATCCGTTGTACCATAAAGCAAAGGATTACCGGGAGCCTTCTTTCTGCCAGCCTCTTCAATTAAACCTAAGTCCAGCAGGGTATTAACAACACCATCCACCTTAACACCACGAATGCCTTCCATTTCGGCACGGGTCACAGGCTGCTTGAAGGCAATAATAGCTAAGGTCTCTAAAGCTGCATTGGTAAGCTTCACGGTTCTGCTTTTGCTTAAGCTGGTAATCAAATTGTAATGCACAGGCTTAGTTACCAGTTGATAGCCACCTGCTACCTCACGTAGCATTAAGCCTCTATTCTCCTGCTCATAAGCAGCCTGCAGATTGCCTAAAAGACTCCAAACCTGGGGTTTATCAAGTTGCATCAACGTAGCAATATCGGCTACGGAAATCGGTTCGCCAGCTGCAAAAAGCAAAGCTTCTAGCGCACCTGTCAGTTGATCATATAACATAAATTTAAATCCTATTCTTGAGCTTTACCTGGAAAAACATATATAGGAGCAAAGCGTTCACTTTGGGTAATCATGACCGCCTTAAGCTTCAGTAGTTCTAGGACTCCGAGAAAGGCTGCCACCTTTTCTCCGGAGCTTCCGCTTTTAAACAGTTCATTGAGCATAAAGCCATGAGGTTGTCGCTCCAAATATTGCAATATCTCCACCATTTTATCCTGCACACTATAGGCCTGAGGCTCAACATAAGCACGTTGCACCTGTTGACCTTGCACTAGCTGTGCTAAAGCCTCTAGCAAGGCTTCTGGATCATGGGCAGGAATAATCAGCTCACACATATCCCCAAACATGGCTTTACGTTGACCAAATAAGTCTGCTCCTCGCTTCATGTCTAGCAAAGCAGCAGCACATTTCTTAATGCGTCTATACTCTACCAGCATTTCCACAAGGCGTTGGCGAGGATCTTCTTCCTCCTCTTCTTCCTCCTTGTCGTCCGGTAGAAGCATACGAGACTTAATCTGGAGCAGCGTAGCTGCCATAACCAGAAACTCACTGGCCAGCTCCATATCAAACTCCTGCATGTTTTTCAGGTAGTTGATATATTGCTGCGTAACCTCCACGATGGGAATATCATATATATCAATTTTGTCCTTTTCAATTAAATGCAAGAGCAGGTCTAAGGGACCTTCAAAGGCATCTAATTTTAACTTCATTTCAGACATTAAAATACAATTCCTAAAATAGCGTTAACCAATGTTAAGTATAGCTTAGCCAAGGGAACAATAATGGCATTAGTAACACCAGTAAATACCAAAGCAATCAGAATGTACATACCATATTGGCCTACAAAATTTTCAAAATCCCAAGCCTGTTTAGCAGGTAACAGAGCAGTAATGATTCGAGAACCATCTAAAGGCGGAATGGGAATCAGATTAAAGAAGGCAAACCAGACATTAATTTGAGCCATCCACATGAGCAGATGACGTACACCTGGGGAAAGGATACCAAATTTCAGCATGATGTCCCACACCAATACCGCTAAAAAGCACAGGAAGAGATTGGCTGCCGGTCCAGCTAAGGAAACCTTCAGCATATCGCTTTGAGGATTTTTAAAATAACGAGGATTTATCTCTACCGGCTTAGCCCAACCAAAACCACAGAGCACTAATAACAGCGCACCTAAAATGTCTATATGAGCCATGGGATTTAAGGTCAAACGACCTGTATAACGGCTCGTGGGATCGCCTAGACTATCCGCACATTGCGCATGAGCGTATTCATGAATAGCAATAGCGAAAAGGAAAGCTGGTATACGATAGATAAGTGTACCAAAATCTAACATACAAACTCCTTACAGGATCAGGTCACCATCGAAATAGTTAATCTTCATAGCAGAACGTACGTCGTGGAGAGTTTCTGCAGCCTTAGCTTGAGCAACCTTAGTACCTTCCTTCAGAATATTTAAAACGTCAGGAATACGTTGTTCCCACATTTGACGACGTTCACGAATAGGACCAAGCTCTGCTAATAATACATTCAGCAAGAATTTCTTAATCTTTACATCACCTAAACCGCCACGTTCATAGTGAGCCTTCAGTTCATCCAGGTTAGCATATTCAGGCAGGAATTCTGCAAAATATTCATCCTTGCAGAAAGCATCCAAGTAAGTAAATACTGCATTGCCTTCTACATGACCAGGATCGGAAACCTTAATATGAGTAGGGTCAGTGTACATGGACATAACCTTCTTTTTGATATCTTCCGGAGTATCAGACAGATAGATGCAGTTGCCCAAGGATTTACTCATCTTTGCTTTACCATCAATACCAGGCAGGCGCAGGCAAGCTTTATTGGAGGGCAACATGATTTCAGGTTTAATCAAAGTTTCGCCATATACGGAGTTGAATTTATCAACGATTTCACGGCATTGTTCCAGCATGGGCATTTGGTCCTCACCTACGGGAACGACAGTAGCCTTGAATGCAGTAATATCGGAAGCTTGGCTAATAGGATAGCAGAAGAAGCCTACAGGAATGCTGGCTTCAAAATTACGTTGTTGAATCTCAGCCTTAACGGTCGGGTTACGTTGAACACGGGAAACAGTTACCAGGTTCATGTAATAGAAGGTTAATTCGGTCAGTTCAGGAACCATGGATTGAATAAAGATATGTACCTTCTCCGGATCCAAGCCACAAGCTAAATAATCCAAAGCAACTTGGATAATGTTTTGACGAACTTTTTCAGGATGTTCAGCATTATCGGTCAAAGCTTGAGCATCGGCAATCATAATATAAATTTCATCAAATTCGCCAGAATTTTGCAATCTAACTCTTTCCTTCAAAGAACCTACATAATGGCCTACATGCAGACGACCAGTAGGACGATCGCCGGTCAGAATAATTTTTTTCTTCATGATTTATATCTCCTTCTATATCTCTTTCGTCATTAAACGCTAAAAATACACATAGCATACTTATTTTATTATACAACATCTAAATGTGTTCGTCAAAGACTATATAGTAGAAATTAGGAAAAATCGCTTCGAATAAATAGTTATTTTTAGACAAAAAAATACTCCCTTTCCTAGCCTAAACCAGTAAAGGGAGTGTGTGTTTTAGAGCTTTATTTTGTCAAGCTTATTATTTGCCTGTGAACTCAGGAGCTCTCTTTTCCAAGAATGCAGCAATGCCTTCCTTGCAGTCAGCACTACCCATGAGCAGAGATTGGGTGGTTTCTTCAATAGCTAATACTTCGTCCAGAGTCAGAGCAGTATTGTTCAGATATTTCTTCATCAGACCAATAGCAATGGGAGCGGATTTAGCCATACGTGCAGCCATAGCATAAGCTTTTTCTGCAACCTCAGCATCAGGATATACATAGCTTACCAGACCAATTCTCTCAGCTTCAGCAGCATCGATTAAATCAGCAGTCATCATCAGTTCTTTAGCCTTTAACAGACCAACAGCTTTAGGCAGGAAGAACAGACCGCCGCAGTCAGGGATTAAACCAACCTTAGCAAAAGCTTCCATAAAACGAGCTTTATCGGAAGCATAGATGAAATCGCAAGCCAGCATCAGGTTTACACCTGCGCCTGCAGCAACAGCATTAACTAAAGCGATGAAGGGCTTTTCAATAACGGTAATGCGTTTAGCAACATCGCCAACCTTAGCGATAAAAGCTTTCTTCTCGCCTACACCTTCTAAACCATTGAGGTAGTTTAAGTCACCACCAGCACAAAAAGCTTTACCGCTACCAGTTAAAACAACAGCTTTAACGGAAGCATCAGCTTCAACCTTATCTAAAGCAGCATGCAGACCATCGATTAAACCATCGTTCATGGAGTTCATTGCTTTGGGACGATTCATGGTAATAGTAGCAATACCATTTTCAACACTATACAAAACAGCTTCTTCCATTGTAAACACTCCTTTTAAGTTAATATACGTATTTTAAGGCCAAATACATCAGCCTGTGAGAGCTTATTTAATCTCATCCATAATCATAGGAACGATGACACGAATATAGGTGCCCTTCATACCCAAGGAACGAGTTTCGATTACACCAGCACTTTCCAGCTTTCTCAATGCGTTAACAATGACAGAGCGGGTAATCTTAGATTTATCTGCAATTTTAGAAGCAACCAAATACCCTTCTAAACCTTCCAGTTCAGCAAAGATTGCTTTTACAGCCATGGTCTCAGAATAAGACAAAGTTTCCATAGCAACCATTATCATCTTCATTTGCTCATTCTTTACGGAATTAGCACGTACAATAGAACCACCTAAAATAGTACCTGTGAACTCTGCCAATACCAATGCATCGTTCTTAACATCCTTGCGCATGTATTCGATTAACAGGCTACCCAAGCGTTTATGACCAGTGTAAATAGGAACAATAACAGTATTTTTGATTACTTCATCCTCATTCTTGGCAGGAATAATCTCAGTTTTAATAACATTAGCCAAGAATCTGGTGTTCATTTCCGGCAAGTATTTATCATTTTGAATTACAACAAACTTCTCTTCATCCAAACATTGTAGAAGTTGCTTATAGCCTAAAACCAAGCCCTTTTCATTAACACAGTAAACATTGGCATTTTCTACATCGGACAAAACCTCTGTAATCTCAGGAATGCTTACAGTCTCATAGGCTTGTAAAACCTCATTAAGTTTACGTACCTTATCAAGTAAATTCATAATGTACCCTCCAATTAATTTATATGTAAAAAATATATTTCCCAAACCTCTCTAAGCGCGAGGATGATTCTTTTTATATGCGGAAGTAATATGTTCCGTAGAAACATGGGTGTAAATTTGCGTGGTAGAAAGATTGGCATGCCCTAAAAGCTCCTGTACCGCTCTTAAATCCGCACCATTCTCCAGCAAGTGCGTGGCAAAAGTATGCCTTATAGTATGTGGACTAACATTCTTGGAAATAGCCAACTGATTGATATATTTATCTAGTATCCTGCGCACGCTACGGTCTGTAAGTGCACCGCCGCGGCTATTGACAAAAACTTTGTTATGCTCTCCTACGGAATATTTATCCATAAGCTGCATTCTTTCAGGATAATAAACCTTTACAGCACGACAGCAGCTTTGTCCAATAGGTACTAAGCGTTCTTTGTTCCCCTTACCTATTACCAGCACAAAACGATTATTTAAGTCTATTCTATCTAAAGTCAAACCTACAAGCTCACTTACACGGCAGCCAGTAGCATAAAGCAGCTCTAAAATCGCTGTATCTCTTTTGCCCAAAGCATCTGTATCAGGCTGCTCCAAGAGCTCTGTAATTTCTATCTGATCCAAAAATACTGGTAATTTTTTCTCCAGCTTTGGACTTCTTACCTTGCTCATGGGATTGACTTCTAATTTATTTTCACGTACCAGATATTTGTAAAAGGATTTTAAAGCAGAAATTCTTCTAGCAATGGTTCTACGTGCGTAATGCTTCTCATTCAAATCTGCAAGATAGGCGCGTACATCTAAAGGTGTAATATCTAACCAGCTAGCATCCTGAAGCTTAGTATCGATAAATGCCTCAAAAGCAGCTAAATCCTTACGATAATTTACTATTGTCAACTCTGAAGAATTTTTTTCTACACTAAGGTAGGAAAAAAATCTTTCCCTCAGCTTTTCTTCTTCCTTTAGCATAGCCTCACCCTACTTTATTAGCAACATAGCTTCACATTCTTATTTTAGCACATATATTCAGTTTTTTGCAAGTAGTTTTAATTGTCTAACAATTATAAACTTTACAAAAAAAGGAACAGCATCGCTACTGTTCCTAAATTTTCTTAAAGTGCTTTAATAAATTCTTGCAGCTTGTCCAAACCACGTTGAGCAATGATGGCATTCTTCTCTCTCTTTTTACGAATGCGTTGAGCTAATGGTGGAATTAAGCCAAAGTTAACATTCATAGGTTGAAAGTTTTCTACCTCAGGATTAGAGATATAGTTTGCCAAAGCTCCATGGGCAGTTTCAGCAGGGAATTCAACTGCAGGTAAGCCCAAAGCTACGCGTGCAGCATGTAATCCTGCCATAAGACCGGAAGCAGCAGATTCAACATAACCTTCAACACCTGTCATTTGACCAGCAAAGTAGAAGCGGTTATTGCTTCTTAAACAGAAATGCTTATCTAAAAGCTGAGGAGAATTCAAATAGGTATTTTTATGCATAACACCAAAGCGTACAAACTCAGCTTTCTCCAAACCAGGAATCATGCCAAAAACACGACGTTGTTCAGGCCATTTCAGATGAGTTTGGAAACCTACAATATTGTAGAGAGAAGCTGCTGCGTTATCCTGACGCAGTTGTACAACCGCATAAGCTTCTTTACCAGTACGCGGATCTATCAAGCCAACAGGCTTCAAAGGACCAAAGCGCATGGTATCTTCACCACGCAGAGCCATTTCCTCAATGGGCATGCAAGCCTCAAAAACGTTGCGCTCAAAATCTTTAACTGGAGCAAGCTCAGCATTGCACAGCGCTTCACGGAAAGCTACATATTCTTCTTTAGTGTAGAATGGACAATTCAAATAGTCTGCTCCACCCTTGTCATAACGAGAAGCACGATATACTTTATCATAATCAAGAGAATCTGCTTCTACAATAGGAGCAGCAGCATCGAAGAAGTGGAAATATTCTTCCTTTAGCATGCTTTTGATATTGCTGGATAAAGCATCGCTAGTCAAAGGACCACTAGCAACGATAACAGTACCTTCAAGGGCTTCTAAATCTGTAACCTCCTCCGTTACAACAGTAACAAGAGGATGATTTTTTACTGCTTCAGTTACTGCAGCAGCAAAACCGTCCCTATCTACAGCCAATGCACCACCTGCAGGAACCTGATGAGCATCAGCTTCACGCATGATTAAGGAACCCAGTTGTCGCATTTCTTCTTTCAACAAACCAACTGCATTCTCGATATTACCTGCACGTAAGCTATTACTGCATACCAGTTCAGCAAAATATGCAGTTTTATGGGCTGCATCACTCTTTACAGGACGCATTTCGTGAAGGATAACGGGAATATTTTTATTTACAAGCTGCCAGGTGGCTTCGCAACCAGCCAGACCAGCACCAATTACATGAATAGGCTCCATCTTTACTCCTTTTTGGCTTTGGTAGTTTTACGAGTTGTAGTTTTCTTAGCTACAGTCTTTTTAGCTCTAGTTTTGGTGGTTTTTTCCGGTTCAACCATTACACCAACATGTCTAGCATTTTCACATGCCTCATTGGAGCAATACTTATGATGACGACGGTTTAAGTTAATATGGTCTACCATCATGGAGCCACATTTAGCACAGGTTTCATTCAAAGGTCTATCCCAGGAATTGAAATCACAGCCTGTACCATCAGATTTATAGTTAGAGCAGCCATAGAACACTTTACCGCTCTTTGTTTTCTTTTCAATAACGTCACCGCCACATTTAGGACAAGCTACGCCCATGGTTTTCACGATGGATTTGATATTGCGACATGCAGGGAAACCTGGGCAAGCCAGGAATTTACCATAACGGCTTACCTTCTCTACCATTTCTTTACCGCACTTCTCACAGAAAATACCTGTGGGTGCAGGAGGAGGCGGAGGTGGTAATTCATGCGGTTTAACGCTAGCAATATAATCATATAGCTTAGCAATAACCACATTTTTATCCAGATTTTCCTCTGCAATTTTATCCAGTTCAGTTTCCATATCAGCAGTATAAGGAATGTCAATCAGATTAGTAAAGTTAGCAGTTAACCAGTCATTAACCTTATTACCAAGCTCAGTAATCATAAGCTTTTTACCATCACGCATAACATAGCCACGATCTTGAATAGTAGCGATGGTAGTAGCAAAGGTAGACGGACGACCAATGCCCTTATCTTCCAATTCTTTAACCAAAGTTGCTTCGGTAAAATGTGCAGGAGGTTCGGTGAAATGTTGTTCTGCAGGCAGCAGCTTATGTAATTGTACTTCTGTTCCCTCAGGAATAAAGGGTACTGGTTTATCCTTTTCAGGATCTGCCAGAGCACCGCTCAATTCCAGGAAGCCAGCAAACTTTAATACAGAACCAGTTGCACGCAAAGTATAATCACCAGCGCTAATCATCAAGGTAGTAGCATCATAAACTGCATCTTCCATTTGACTAGCAACGGCTCTATTCCAAATCATGCTATAGAGGCGTAGTTGGTCTCTATTTAAATAGCGAGCAACATCCTCAGGTCTGCGAGCAATACTAGTAGGTCTAATAGCCTCATGAGCATCCTGGGCATTTTTCTTAGAAGCAAAGAAATTGGGCTTAGCAGGAACGTATTCGTTACCATAAGTTGCACCAACATAATCACGAATTTCATGTACAGCTACATCTGCCATACGCACAGAGTCAGTTCTCATGTAGGTAATCAAACCAGTGGTAGTACGACCAATGTTTACGCCTTCATATAATTGTTGCGCTAACATCATAGTTTTCTTAGAAGTAAAGTTTAAGCGACGGTTAGCTTCTTGTTGCATAGTGGAAGTGGTAAAAGGAGGAGCTGGATGACGCTTTTTATCCTTCTTTTGCGCTTCTTCAACAACATATTTAGCTTTTTGCAATGCTTCTTCAGCCGCATGAGCTTGCTCTGCATTAGCAATGGTCAGCTTTTTACCTTTATATTTAATAGTTTCAGCTTCGAAAATAGGTTCTTTGGCATTTTCTCTCAGCTTAGCGTTCAAAGTCCAAAACTCTTCAGGTACAAAGGCTGCAATTTCTTTATCGCGGTCAGCAACAATTTTTACAGCAACAGATTGCACACGACCTGCGCTTAAGCCTTTCTTTAAAGGCCAAAGCATAGGACTAATCTTGTAGCCTACAATACGGTCAATAATACGACGTGCCTGTTGTGCATCTACCATGTCCATATCAATGGCACGAGGATGTTTAATAGCATCAGCTACTGCAGTTTTCGTAATTTCATGGAATTCGATGCGACAGGTAGCGCTAGGATCAATACCCAACAAATAAGCTAAATGCCAGCTAATTGCTTCACCCTCACGGTCAGGGTCAGTTGCCAGATAAACTTTATCAGCCTTCTGAGCATCCTTTTTCAGAGCCTTAATCAGATCACCCTTACCACGAATATTAATGTATTCTGGTGTGAAATTATTTGCTACATCAACACCCAGCTTACTTTTGGGCAAATCGCGCAAATGTCCCATGGAGGCAACAACAGTATAGTTTTTGCCTAAAAACTTCTCTATAGTTTTGGATTTAGTCGGAGATTCGACTATTACCAGATTATTGGACATATTTTACCTCCTATAAACGATGGTAACGATGGGTATTATCCTCTTCTATTAAATTAGCCACCTGTAAATCCAGGATAGCCATATTTAGAGTAAGAAAATCCTCATCACTAATTTCTATAATTTCGTCAAAGCTTAAAGCTTTATTATCTAAATTGGAGTATATATTTTGAGCTGCTACAGAAAGACCTGCTAATTTTTGTTGTCTAGCCTGCTCCAGCTGCTGACGTTTAGCCTCCTGTTTAGCTTCTTGTTCCAGCTTTGCAGCCTTTTGCTGTTGTTCTGCAGCTAACCGCTCTGCCTCAGTAAGTTCATAGTCAAAAATGCTCTGCAGCTTACCATAAGCCTTCATTCTTTGATGCCATTCCTCTGCATCCCGTAAGATTTCCTTGGGACTATCAACAAGTATTGCCCCTTTGCGGATTAAATCATGGCAGCCCAAACTTTTATCACTGAAGACCTCTCCTGGAACCGCATAAACCTCACGTCCCTCATCTGCAGCTATGTGAGCTGTTATTAAAGCTCCACTTTTTCGTTTAGCTTCAGCTACTAGTACAGCTTGGGCCAACCCAACCACAATGCGATTACGTTGCGGAAAATTGCGAGCCAAAGGCTTTACTCCTGGAGCAAACTCTGTAATGACGGCTCCATGCTCTGCAATTTGCTTGAACAAGCTCTCATTTTGGGGTGGATAAGCAATATCTATACCACATCCAAGCACTGCTATAGTCGTTCCCCCAGCCTCTAAACAAGCTTCGTGAGCGGCAGTATCTATACCTCTAGCACCACCACTTATAATAGGTACTCCAGCATTCGCTAAATAGGCACTAAAATCACCAGCCACCTTTTTGCCGTAGCTAGAACATTCTCGTGATCCGACAACAGCCACACCGTAACTATATTTCGGCAACTTTCCCCATACGTACAACACCAAGGGAGGATCTGCTATTTTCTTAAGGGGTTCAGGATAATCCTCTGCATAAAAGGTTACTAGTTCCACGCCCTTCATATCACAAAAACGTTTTATTTTGTCAGGCAACTCTTTATCTCTAGCTACAATAAAAGCAGAAATTTGCTTAGCTGTAAATAATTCTGTAGCTTTCAGTGTTGCTTCTCCAGCCTCATACAAAGCGCGAGCAGATTTCAATAGTCCTAATGCACTAGGAATTTTACTTTTTCCTAAACCTTCAGTAGCGCAAAGAGCAGCTAAATAATAAATGTCATTAACAATTTGGGATTCTGTCTCCATAAAAAATCCTCCTTTGAATTTTTCATGGTAGTAAACGAAGACACCTTCACTACCATGAGTAGTTCGGGTGCCAAACGCGCGCAATCCCTAGCATAAAAATGCTTACATTGCAAGATTATAAATTTGATTTAAATAATAGTCAAGCTTTTATTTCTAAATATATCTATAATAATGTAGGAATCATCTATTTTTTATGAGGATATAATCACAAATTTTCTTAGTAGCATTTCTACGAGCCTCTACTGTAAGCTCTCCTTTTTGCACTAACTGTTTAGGTTTTTCAACAAAATTAACAATCTCTTGAACACTATGAGCAATCATAGCTTGATGCTTTCTAGCTAAAAATTTAGCATTGCCCTCCTCTTGTCCAGGAAGAGGCTTATAGATAATATAGCTTAAATCGCAAGCTAAAACCTCGGCTGCAGTTACAGCTCCAGCCTTAGTAACAATTATATCAGCTGCACTCATAAGCTGAGGAATATCTTCCCTAAAGCCATAAATTTCGATTTTATCATTAGCAATATATCGATCTTGAAGTTTTTTTGCCAAAGCCGCATTATTTCCCGCTATGGCAACTACCTTAACATTATCTACTTTTACTAAAAGCTGCAGAATCTTTTCCATGGGTAGTAAGCCTTCGCCACCTCCCATAATCAGAACGACCTTATCCTGCTCCTCAAAGCAATAGCGCTGACGCAACGCCTGCTTGTCGTAAGCAAAAAAGGTACTTCTTAAAGGTAATCCTAAAGCCATTGTTTGAGCGTTCGCAGTTATACGTTGGGTTAATTCCTCATCCGCTAAAAAGTACATATCCGTCATCGGATTATTCCACCAGGCATGAATACTATAATCCGGAACTACGGCCCCTAGCCAAACCTCAGGATGCTGTTGCTTGTAGAGACTCATAATGCCTAAGGGCGTAGCATGAGTAGCGATTACAATATCAGGATTAAAGCTTTTTATATAGCTCTCACCTAGCTTCAGCATGACCTTATTAATTAGATTACGCAGCCAAAGAAAGCTTGCCTGCTCGCCTTCACCAGAGCTATAGGCAAGACCATAGATAGCTGGACAAAGAGACAAAACGCCTAAATACAGCTTCAAAAAGCTACTTGTCAGCCAATGAGGCAGAAAATCAAAAACATTGCCATGTTTAACCACTACATTTTCTCTTGTCTTCAGTTCTTCCTCCAAAGCTTTAGCAGCCATAATATGGCCACTACCAACCGGAGCAGAAAGCAATAAAACACGTTTCATAGTCACACCTATAATAAAAACGTTTGCCAACTTTTATCGGGATAATATACGTCCCACAAGGGACAATCTTACGAAAATTTAACAAAAAACTACTTGAAATATCAGTCTTTATATTGTATCATATTTCCATATACATTCAACAAATACTTTGCTGAAATATTATATTTAAGGAGGTTTTTGTTTATGGCTACTAGAATTCCCGTAGAAAAATTCAATTTTCCAGTAGATAAAATTAAAGCAGGCTACTATTCTGATGCATATTTTATGCGTGCACGCGAGATTTTAACAGGTGATAATCATCATCCTCGTGTTTTAATGCAAATTTTCCCTCGTGCTGATGTTGTGGTTTGTGGTATTGATGAAACCATTGCTTTACTTAAGCAATGTGCTTTCAATCCTGAAAAGCTTGTTATCCACGCTTTACACGATGGTGATGAAGTTAAAGAATGGGAAACCATTATGACCATCGAAGGCGATTATGCTGACTTTGCTCATTTGGAAACCATTTATTTAGGTATTTTAGCTCGTCAAAGCCGCATTGCAACTAACGTTCGCAAGGTAGTTAAGGCTGCTAATGGCAAACCTGTACTCTTCTTCCCTGCTCGTTATGATATTTATCAAACTCAAGAATCCGATGGTTATGCAGCTATGATTGGCGGCATTACCGGCTTCTCTACCGATGCAAATGCTTTGGCTTATGGTGGCAAAGGTTTAGGTACCATCCCCCATGCTCTGATTGCTTCCTATGGTGGCGACACTGTTGCAGCAACCTGTGCTTTTGATAAATATGTTGATCCTTCCATCGCTCGTATTGCTCTGGTTGACTTTGACAATGACTGCGTAAATACTTCTCTGGCAGTAGCTCGCAAGCTCGGCAAAAAGCTGGCAGGCGTTCGTCTGGATACCTCCGGCAGCATGGTTGATAAGAGTCTGTGGAGCCAAATCGGTACCTTCAAACCCACCGGTGTTTGCAAGGAGCTGGTTCAAAATGTTCGTACAGCATTAGATGCAGAAGGCTTCAACCACGTTAAAATTATCGCTTCTGGCGGCTTTGATGAAGCTCGCGTAAAAGCATTCGAAGAACTTGGCGTACCTGTTGATACCTATGCAGTTGGTTCTAGCTTCTTTGATGGCAACATCAACTTCACTGCTGATATCGTTGAAGCAGACGGCAAAAACTGCGCTAAAGCTGGTCGCAAGCTCAATCCCAATCCGAAGATGGAATTAGTTGACTAATTTAACTTAATCTCAAATATTTAAGAGCACCGTTGCTAAGACGGTGCTTTTTGTTTATAATTATTAATATATTTGGTAATAAACATATTCCTCTTAAATACAGTTTAATTAGGAGATTATTATGAGTTTAAACAATACTCCTTCAGGAGAAAGATTACATATTGGTATCTTTGGCAAGCGTAACGCAGGTAAATCTAGTCTTATCAACGCTTTAACAAATCAGGACTTAGCCATTGTAAGTGAGCAAAAAGGAACTACCACCGACCCTGTTTCCAAAGCTATGGAGCTCTTACCTCTTGGTCCGGTGGTTATTATTGACACACCTGGTTTTGATGATGAAGGTGAACTAGGTGCTTTACGCGTCCAAAAAGCTAAGCAAGTCCTTAACAAAACAGACATTGCTATCTTGGTAGTAGATGCTACTTTGGGTATTTCCCAAGAGGATGTTGCACTTTGGAGTTTAATCCAGGAGAAAAAACTACCCAGTGTTCTGGTTATTAATAAATCTGAAGCAATTCCTGAAATGCAACAAGCTTTACTTGCCATGCATGCTCTTAAGCTAACCAAAAGCACTATTTTTGTAAGTGCTAAAACAAAAAAGAATATTAACGAATTAAGAGATTTACTAGGTACCCTGCAACCTCAGGAAAAGGAAAAGCAAATCGTAGGCGAACTTATTAATCCTTTAGATATTGTCGTCCTAGTTACTCCTATTGATAGTGCAGCTCCTAAAGGAAGATTAATACTTCCTCAACAACTAGTTTTACGTAACGTTATTGACAATAAAGGTATCGCTTTAGTAGTACAAGAAAGCGAGCTCGAAGAAGCTTTGAGCAAACTAACAGTAAAGCCCAAGCTCATTGTGACCGACAGTCAAGTATTTGGAAAAGTTAATAAAATTGTACCTCGAGACATACCTTTAACCTCTTTTTCCATTCTTATGGCTCACTACAAAGGTAATCTCTACGATGCAGTTAAAGCTGCAAAAGTATTGGAACAACTAGAGGATGGTGACAAAGTGCTCATCAGTGAAGGCTGTACTCATCACCGTCAATGTGGAGATATTGGCACTCAAAAGTTACCTGCCTGGATTAGAAGCTTTACCAAGGCAGAGCCTGATTTTACCTGGACCAGCGGCACAGAATTCCCTGAAGATCTTAGTCCTTATAAACTAATTATCCATTGTGGGGGCTGTATGCTCAATGAAAAAGAAATGCAACATCGTGGTAAAGTTGCTCGCGAACAGCAGGTTCCCATGACAAACTATGGCATCGCTATTGCCCACATGAATGGTATTCTAGCGCGCACTCTTGAACCTTTACAGGAATATAAAGAATTACTCAACCACTAAACAACAAAACCACCCTATTTTTCATAGGGTGGTTTTTAAATTCTACCATCAAATTTTACTCAGCTTTGGTAACTGCCTCTGTTTTAGCAGGTTCTTCAGTTTTGGTATTTTCTTCTACCTTAGCAGGCTCTTCAGCTTTCGCAGTTTCCTCAGCCTTCTTTACTTCTTCTGCCTTAGCGGGTTCTTCAGCTTGCTTAACTTCTTCTGCCTTATCCGTTTCGTCAGCTTTCTTTGCTTCTTCTGCCTTAGCGGCTTCCTCAGCTTTCTTTGCTTCTTCTGCTTTTTCAGCAGCTACTCTTTCAACATGTTTATTATGACCATTAATTAATGCAGCAGCACCTGCTCCCACTGCAGCAATAATAAGAGCAGTATTGCGATTACGTGCAGCTTTATTTTTCTTCTTATCACTGGCTTCTGCGCTAGGAACTACAGCTACCATACCGCCCAAAAGACTAACCACCAAAGACATTGCAATAGGTTTCAAATATTTTTTCATCATGATAACTACCTCCTATAATTGCCCAAGATAATGCAGGTCATTAATACTGACCTAACCTTTTCTTATCTATTTTTCTGCAAAAGCTTTAAAATTCCTGCCCCCAAATATATTATCTTCGGAAATGTTCTCACGGATAGGTATTCAAAATCAACATTTTCTCCCTTTAGCAGCTTTCAGCACGCTTCCATAGTATCAAATGTTAAAGTTAAGGCAATGCTTTCGCCATATCCTCCACAGCATCTACCATATATTGGGACACTGTCAACAAATGATTAGCCGGCATCAAAATCGCTTTTTTATTTCTACCTGCGTTCGTAGTAGCATAAGCTCCATTCTTGAGAATCGACTTCTTCAATTCCTCCGGGCTATGCTTTCCATCATAATTCCAATTCTCGATAATAAACACATCCGGGTTCAGAGCAATGATTTCCTCCTGACTTAGGGTGCAAGCGCGCTCATAATGAAGATCTTCCGTAGCATCCTTTACGCCAGCCAACTGACATATTTCCCTAAAGGAACTATCCGGCGCATAATAGGAGCCATTTTCCTGAATCCGCAAAACCCGTAAGCGCTTTGCTTCCGTCTTTTGTGCAACCTTATTTTTGATAATCTGTAGGCGGGTATTCATAGTCGTAACAACCTGCTTCGCCCGCTCTTCCTCGCCTACAGCTTTACCCAAATTTAACAATGCACTCTGAATATCAGCTATTTTGGAAGGAGTTCGGCAAATATAAACCTTAACCCCTGCCTCTTGCAAGGTCCTGACAACCTCTTCGTTAACATAATCAGGCATTACCACTAAATCCGCTTGTAATGCTAAAACCGCCTCCAAATTCTGGCTTTTACACCTGTAAGGAATATTCTTAATCTTATCTGCGATACAGGACACTGCAGGACTATCGCTCCAAGGTGAAACTGCAATAAGCCTCTCAGTACCAACCAGTTCCAAAAGCATCTCATCCGTACTAACCGCAAAAGAAGCTATACGCTGCGGCTTTTTCTGAAAAACAAGCTTATTTCCTCTAAAGTCCGTTGCCACGTAACCCTTACTCAGGTCCTTGTGGACGGTCCCTTGCATATTTAGACCACAAAAAAGCAACAGTACCGCCACTATAGCCACAATAAACACCATTATGTAGTTAGCACTCATGCTCTTTAATCGACTAAACATACACTACTCCTAAATTAGTATTAGGACGGGCATGAGAACCCCCCATGCCCATCCTTTTTTACTGCATCCCGCATCTCGCACTCTTGAGTGGATGCGTGCCGAAATTTGCATTCATCTTCGTCACTGCTTCCCGCGGATGCGTGC
>JAKSOK010000001.1 GCA_024405615.1 Phascolarctobacterium sp. | reverse complement strand
TTGGCCTTGCGGTCTATCGCCACGGTTGAAGTTACCTTGGCCTTGCGGTCTATCATTGCGATTTACATTATTTTGTCCTTGAGGACGTTGTGCAGGCGCAGCCGGTGCAGCAGTCTTTGCTACAGGCTTCGGTGCAGGTTTAGGTGCATAAGCAGCTTTGATAATTTGAATCTCACCATCATCCAAACCACTTACTGTTTTCTTATCTATATTGTTCTTTTTCAAAATATCTATGATTTCATTGGCAGGTTTGCCAAGCTCTTTGGCTACCTCATAAAGTCTTTTATTCCCCATTAAGCCACCTCCAATTCGTGTCTACGGGATTTATTTTCTAAGCATTTTAGCAAAATTTTCATCCATAATTGCTACTGCAGTTCTTTGAGCCTTACCAATAGCATAGCCCAGCTCAGCTTTGGTCAAGAATTCCTTAACCTCAACCTTCGCTTGCTCTGCCAAATAGAGCAGCTCTTTTTTGGTGTTTTCAGCAGTGTCAGTTGCTATAACCAATAACTTAACCTTTCCTGCTTTCAGAGCACCACGTACAGCAAAATCACCGGAGGCTGCTTTGCCAGCCTTTTGAGCTAAGCCTAATGCGAAAGCTACTTGATTATTAGTCATTTTCCAGCTCCTCCAGTAAACGCTGCAACACATCTGCCTCTAAAGGAGTTTTCAGTGCATATTCTAAACGCTTTTCTTTAACAGCCTTAGTAATGCATTCTTTAGTAGGACAAACATAAGCGCCACGTCCGTTTTTCTTGCCAGTTTTATCCAGGCTCAGCTCTCCCTCCGGAGAACGAACTACTCGCAGCAGCAGCTTTTTATCTTTCATTTCCTCACAGCCAACACATTTGCGCTGGGGGATTTTTTTAACCTTTAACATTTTATGCCTCTGCTTCCTCAGCAGCTTGAGATTCACTCTTAATATCAATCTTCCAATTGGTCAGCTTAGCAGCCAAACGAGCATTTTGACCTTCTTTGCCAATAGCCAAGGACAGTTGATAATCAGGAACTACTACACGACAAATCTTTTCTTCTTCATGAACCTCGGTATAAACAACCTTAGCAGGGCTCAATGCATTAGCAACATATTGAGCGGGATCTTCGCTGTATTTTACGATATCAATTTTTTCCCCACGCAGTTCATTAACGATGGATTGAACACGCATGCCCTTATGACCAACGCAAGCACCAACAGGATCTACGTTAGGATCTGCGGTATATACGGAAATCTTAGAACGCATACCAGGTTCACGAGAAACAGATTTAATTTCTACAACGCCATCTTGGATTTCAGGAACCTCCAGTTCAAATAAACGTTTCAGCAGACCTGGATGAGTACGAGATACCATGATTTGCGGTCCCTTGCTAGTGCGTTTAACTTCAACGATATAGGTCTTCATGCGATCATGATATTGGTAAACCTCACCGGGAATTTGTTCCTTTTGTGCCAGTACTGCTTCAACCTTGCCCAGGTCGATATAAACATTACCAGCCTCCATACGTTGGATAACGCCAGTTACGATATCTTGCTCACGTCCAGAGAAGCGTTCGAATACCATGCCGCGTTCTGCTTCACGAATGCGTTGTACAACCACCTGTTTAGCATTTTGAGCAGCAATACGACCGAAGTTTCTAGGAGTAACCTCAACCTCTACAATATCCTCTAATTCGTAGTTAGGATTAATTTCGCGTGCTTCCTCCAGAGAGATTTCACCGAAATCCTCGGTAGGTCCCTCTACGATAGTACGTTGTGCAAAAACATGAATTTCACCACTGGTTTTATTCAGATCAACTCTAACGTTTTGGTTAGAACCATAGTTTTTCTTATATGCAGCCACTAATGCTTCTTCAACAGCTGTAAAAAGCATTTCAGGGTCAATGCCCTTTTCCTTGCCCAATTCTTGGACAGCGGAGATAAAATCTGCGTTCACTTTGTTAATTCCTCCTTTAAAAATCAATATGCGGTCTAATTAGGGCGATTTGAGAACGAGCAATTTTTACTGGCTTCTTAAACTCTCTACCCTTAATAATTTTTCTTACTTCCACGCTTTCGGCATCATGGCTTACCAAAACACCTACCAGCTCCTCTAAGCCTTCCCAAGGCTCGTTGAATTCAATGTCTACTTTTGTTTCATAGGCTGCTTCAAAGTCGCTATCCTTTTTCAGCGGTCTATCGATGCCTGGCGAAGAAACCTCTAGGTAGTACTTATCAGGAATAGGATCCTTAGCATCCAGCAGCTCCGTAATTTTTTCACTTACCATTTGACAGTCGTCAATTTCAACTCCCTCAGGCTTGTCGATAAAAATACGTAAATACCAATCCTTTTCACGAACATATTCCACGTCCACCAGTTCCAGATCCGTATCAGCTAAAAGTGCTGAAACCATTTCTGTCATCATAGCTTCAATTTCCTGTGCCTGCATCTTTTTCACCTCCATTACCATATTAAGTTTTGACTATATTTAAGAAAAATTTGCTTAAGAATGTGGAAAGAGTGAGTCTTGCAACTCACTCTTCCGTCAAATAGTATTCTGATTCTTAGATATTATAGCATATATATATGTAATTAGCAATAGTATCTATAAATAAACTTCTTTAATATAATTAAAAAGATATGAAAGCCCAAGCGGGCAGCTTAGGCTTTCATATACTTAGAAGTTTTATGGGCTCTGCTTGGGCGAAGCAGGAGCTTTTGTAATCAAACTGTAAATTACAGCTTTGCGCCACAGTTACCGCAGAATTTACTTCCTGCAGGAATTTCACTGTCACAATAGGGGCATTTAGTAGCAGCTTCAGCTGCTACAGCAGGAGCTACTGGAGATTCAGGTTTAGCAGGTTCTTGCGGTTTTTCTGCTACTGGACATAATAGTCCTCCTTATACCATAACTTATTATTTTTATTTTAACCTATTCCCCAATAAAAGTCAAAAATAATTCTGTATACTTGTTAAAGCTTGACTATTATCTACATAGTAGCTATAATTGATATATTACTTATGTCTATATATGTAAAAAGCTTTATATATACTATTTGCTATTAAGAAAATTGGAGGTCCCCTTATGTTAACCTTAGATAAAATTTATCATGCAGCTTTCGTGCTCCGAAATGTTGCTCGTAAAACTGACCTTATCGCAGCTCCTAATCTGAGCGCAAAAACTAATATCTATCTAAAAACTGAAAATCTGCAAGTAACTGGTAGTTTCAAACTGCGCGGTGCTTACTATAAAATCAGTCAACTAACTCCTGAAGAAGCTTCCAAAGGTGTTATTGCCTGCTCTGCTGGTAACCACGCTCAAGGTGTTGCTTTGGCAGCAACTAAGATGGGTATTAAATCTGTTATCTGTATGCCTGATGGCGCGCCCATCATGAAGGTTGAAAACACCAAACATTTAGGCGCACAAGTTGAGCTTGTTAAGGGTACTTATGATGATGCTCACGACAGAGCTGTAGAACTGCAACAGGAAACCGGTATGACCTTTATCCATCCCTATGATGATGAGCTGGTTATTGCCGGCCAAGGCTCTATTGGTCTGGAAATCCTCGATCAGCTGCCTGATGTAGAAGCAGTTATCGTTCCTATCGGTGGCGGTGGTCTTTTAAGTGGCGTTGCTTTTGCTATTAAGAGCCTACGTCCTGAGGTTAAAGTTTACGGTGTTCAAGCTGCAGGTGCAGCAAGCATGTTCAAAGCTTACCACGAGAAAAAATACGGTTGCCTTGATAAAGTAAACACCTTTGCCGATGGTATTGCTGTTAAAACTCCTGGCGAAAATACCTTTGAAATGATTTCTAAATATGTTGATGATATCGTAACTGTAAGTGAAGACGAAATTGCAACTGCAATTCTGGCTCTTATTGAAAAGCAAAAGCTTATTTCTGAAGGTGCAGGTGCAACTCCCGTAGCTGCAGCCCTCTTTGATAAGCTGCCTATCCAAGGCAAAAAGACCGTTTGCCTCATTTCCGGCGGTAACATCGACGTAAACATTCTCTCTCGCGTTATTACTCGTGGTCAAATTACCACCGGTCGCAAAGCAACCCTTACTATTGCTTTGGAGGACAAACCTGGCCAATTGACTACTGTCAGCGAAATCGTTTCCAAGTGCGGTGCTAATGTAATCAGCGTTCACCATGACAACAGTGATGTTAACATGGCAGTTAATAGCTGCTTCCTGACCATAGGCCTGGAAACTCGTGATGCAGAACAAATCCAAGAGATTCGCACTGCTCTTACCGAAAAAGGCTTTACTCTAGTATTTTAACTTTTCTTTTTATAATGAAGCATCCATAAATAAAGGCGCTATCTTTAAGAGAGCGCCTTTTTCTTTGCAAAAAAAAGACTGTAGCATTTCTACTACAGCCTTACTTTTTATTTAACTTGGCTATCGATATCTTTAAAGAATTCTGCCATGCTGCAATTTAAGATTTCGTGCAGCTTAAAAAGGTTTTGTACAGTTACAGATACTCGGCCACATTCAATATTGCTCATATTAGTTTGAGAAATACCTAACTCTTTAGCCAAATTAGTTTGAGTGATGCCTTTTTCGATACGAATAATCTTGATGCGTTTACCTATTTTCTTAAATTCTTGGTCCATTGTATTTCCCCTTCCTCAATCTATATAAAACAACATTCTATTAGCATATACCAACGTGTTATATATTATACTATAAGATAAAATTATTAGCAAGGAAAATTATCGCTTTTTATGAATAATAAACACCTTAATGTATATAATTTTTCAAATTCTTATTCATATTTTACATACAGCTTTATTTTTATATTTTATACGTATATATTTTTAATATTATAGCAAATAAAAAACCTGTCCATTTTAGTTATAACAACCTCTAGGACAGGTAATTCTACATTTTTCTTCAAGGTAGAGATAAACTGTGAAGCAAACCAGTTTGCTCTCTCCTACTTATCCATATAAAAAATAGTTTGGAATTAATCTAACCAGCTACGAGATTTAACAATCTTTTTGCTAATGCTGACTTGTTGGGGAGCATAGAGCAACAAATCGTCGTTAACACGGGATACAGATGCACCAACAATGTAGCTAACGCCATTCATATAGTCAAAAATACGGTTTTTCAAAGCGCCATCAACTGCATCAAAGCAAACCATGATAGCAGAACCACCAATAAGAGAATCTGCATATTCACGAACATCACCAAAATTTTTGGGAGTGCGAATCATAATGTTTAAGTGACCACTCTTAACCAGACGGGGACCTTCAAAAACTTGTTGTTCGTCTTCTTCTACATCGTTCATAAAGAAACTCAGTGCTTTACCCTTTAAATCCATTTTTTTGCCTCCAAACTATCATAAAAGCCTTTTTTAGCTATAATTACGTATATATATTTTACACCTATATGTGAAAAATAGCAAGTATTTTTCAACAAAAAAAGGTGAAAAAATTGCAAATTTTCTCACCTTTTCTGACAATTTAGAATTTATTTAAAGATTACATATTTGCCATTTGGCTTTTAATACGACCGCGAATCTTACCACGTTCCAAGCGGCTCAGAACAGTCTTACGCATACGAATGCTCTTAGGAGTAACTTCTACTAATTCGTCATCATTGATATGCTCCAAAGCTTGTTCCAAAGAGAAGGTCTTGGGAGGTATCAAGCGGATAGCTTCATCAGAACCGGAAGCGCGCATGTTGGATACGTGTTTCTTCTTGCAGGGGTTAACGTCCATATCATCTTCACGAGTATTTTCACCAATGATTTGGCCTTCGTAAACAGATTCTGCAGGAATAATAAACATAGTACCGCGTTCTTGGCAGTTGCCAATACCATAGGAAGTAGTTTCGCCAGATTCGAATGCAACAAGGCTACCACGAGTACGGCCGGGGATGGGTCCTTTGTAGTCTTCGTAACCAGCAAATACATGGTTCATAACGCCATTGCCCTTAGTATCGGTTAAGAATTGATTGCGGAAGCCAATCAGACCACGAGCAGGAATCTTAAATTCCATGCGGATATAGCCAGCCATTTCAGTCATGTTTTGCAGTTCAGCCTTACGCAGACCTAAAGCTTCCATAACAGCACCCATGAAATCTTGAGGAACGTCAATAGTCAGTGCTTCCATAGGCTCTTGCAGGGTACCAGTTGCATCCTCATGCATGATTACCTTAGGTTTACCAACTTGCAATTCGTAGCCTTCACGACGCATGGTTTCAATTAATACGGACAGATGCAGCTCGCCACGACCAGAAACCTTGAAAGCTTCAGTGGTTTCAGTTTCTTCAACGCGCATAGATACGTTAGTTTTGATTTCCTTGAACAGGCGGTCACGTAAATGACGGCTGGTCACATAATCACCTTCTTTACCAGCGAAGGGACTATTGTTAACAGAGAATACCATGGACAAGGTAGGCTCGTCAACCTTAATGCCTTTTAAGGGTTCAAAGTTTTCAAAATCCGCAATAGTATCACCGATAGTTGCATCAGCTAAACCAATTACAGCTACGATATCACCAGCACCAGCACTTTCTGCTTCTACACGTTTCAGACCTTCGTAGGTATACAGGCGACCAATCTTAGCCTTTTGAGCTTTACCATCTTGGTTGCAGAGTGTAATATTTTCGCCATTATGGATGGTACCACGCACGATACGACCTACAACGATACGACCTACATAATCGTCATAATCCAGGGTGTTAACCAGCATTTGCAGAGTTGCTTCAGTGTCGACATCAGGTGCAGGAATGTTTTCCATAATAACTTTGAACAGAGGCTCTAAGTTATCGCTTTCCTCATCCATAGACAGTTTAGCGATACCATTACGAGCAGAGGCTAAAACAACGGGGAATTCCAGTTGTTCTTCGTCTGCATCCAATTCGATGAACAAATCTAAAACTTCATCAATAACTTCTTCTACACGTTGGTCAGGACGGTCAATTTTATTGATAACAACGATAGGCTTCAAATGTTGCTCTAAAGCTTTACGCAGTACGTATTTAGTTTGAGGCATAGGGCCTTCATAAGCATCAACCAGCAGCAGAACACCATCTACCATAGTCAATACACGTTCAACCTCACCACCGAAGTCAGCATGGCCCGGAGTATCCAGGATGTTAATCTTGGTGCCATTGTGCATAACAGCAGTGTTCTTGGACAAAATGGTAATACCGCGTTCACGTTCCAGATCATTGGAGTCCATAACACGTTCAGCCACGTGTTCATTAGCACGGAAAACGCCACTTTGCTTCAGCATAGCATCTACCAAAGTAGTCTTGCCATGGTCAACGTGAGCGATAATTGCAATATTACGAATATCATTTCTAATCATCTTATATACTCTCCTCATTCACAACAGATAGGGAAAAAATAAGGATGCTAAGGCACCCTTGGTCATACATATACTAACTTAATAATTATATACACTTTATAATTATATGTCAACATAAAACAACACAAAGTGTAATAATTTTTACACTTTGTGTTGTAGTTAGATAATTATAATTCGCCGTGTCTTTCCTTGTTTTTACGGACGTAATCAAGAATAATACCAGCGGTTTCTTCAATAGCACGATTAGAAACGTTAATGATTTGGCAATGCAGACGGCGCATGATGCCTCTAGCATATTCCAGTTCTTCATTAATACGCTTTACATCCGCATAAACAGCGGTGTCAGATAAGCCCATGGTCTTTAAACGTGCTGCACGAATTTCGTTCAGCTTATAAGGATCAATCAGCAGACCAATAATCTTATAAGGAGGAACTTTGAACAGTTCTTCAGGTGGATTCAGCTCCGGCACCAAAGGCACGTTAGCAACCTTAATTTGCTTATGAGCCAAATACATAGAAAGAGGAGTCTTAGAGGTACGGGAAACACCAATCAGAACAACGTCAGCCTTGGTCAGGCCTAAAGGATTCTTACCATCGTCATATTTAACAGCAAATTCTACAGCCTCTACACGTTTGAAATATTCGTGGTCTAGGCTATGAATTAGACCTGCTTGGTTACGTGGTTGAGTACCGGTTTTATCTCCTACCATTTTCAGCATGGGACCTAAAACATCTACAGTTTCAACCTGATGAGCTTTAGCACGCTCAGCCAAATAGCTTCTCAAATCAGGAGAAACCAAGGTATAGCAAACCAAAGCGTTATTGGCAGCAGCCTCTTCTATTGCTTTATCAATTTGTTCCTTATCTTTAACATACGGAACACGGATAACGTCAAATTTAACATCTACAAATTGGCTTGTAGTAGCTCTAACAACAGATTCCGCAGTTTCGCCGATGGAATCTGATACTGCATAGATAACAGTATTCTTATTTATGATAATTACCTCCCTTACCCTCTGCAAGATCAACTAATAATCTCGTACAATTTGTTTTAGTCAGACGACCAATCAATTCAAAACTACGCTTACCATCATCTACAGCTTTAACTACGGGCAAGCAGTCAATTTCATTGTCAATAAGCTTACGAGCTGCTGCTGCTACAGAGTCGTTCGCTTCAATAACAATCATTTTAGATAATGGGGTCATAACCATCACTACAGGAATAGTGCGCAAATCATTATTATTGATAGCAGCCTTTAGTAAATCCTTACGGGAAACTACACCTGCCAGAAGTCCCTTATCGTCAATTACCATGACAGAACCTACATCTTCTAAAAACATGGTTACCACTGCTTCATAGGCAGTTTTACTAGAAGCTATGGCTACAGGCACAGATTGAAGATCAGCAACCTTGATTCCGCTAATTTCTTCCATCAGCATGCCTAGGGTATTCTTCCCTGTATAAAAATAGCCAACCTTAGGACGAGCATCTAAAATACCACCCATGACGAGAATAGCTAAATCGCTACGCAATGCTGCTCTAGTTACATGAAGATGTTCTGCAATGCTTTCGCCTGTAATAGGTCCTTCTAAACGAACTATCTCGGCAATACGTTTTTGTCTAGAACTTAAAGCTATGATACCCACTTCCTCTCATGTAAAATAAAAACAATTACAATGTTATTGTTTACACCATTTACTCACAATATTACCAAATTTAAAAAAACACCACATATAGTATATACTGTTTAGAGGTAAATTGCTAGTCTTTGGTCATAATTATTTTAAAAATTATATAAAAAGAGCGTGTCTCGCGGACACGCTCCATTGCATATTAAAATTTTAGCACATAATTAACAGAAATGCTATAGTTTTATTTAAGTTTATCGCCAATAATATAGCAAATAGCTGCAATTACCATGGCATTAATAGAGGCAACACCAAATTGTACAGTATTAGCAAAAACAGCACCAGCAATTACACCAACTACGGCACCCCAGTTAACAGTTGCCAATTTCGGAGATGCACCAATCGCATAATCCTCTTTATGCATCATATAACCTAATACCAGAATGATACCTACTGGAGGTAAAGTTGCATTCAGCATGCTTAAGAAACCGCAGAAGTTATTGTACATCCATACTGCTAAAACAGTACCTAAAGCACCGGAGAAAAGAACCATGGGTTTCTTACCAAAGCCAGTAATGTTAGCTAAACCTAAGCCAGTGGAATACAGTGCATTATCGTTAGTGGTCCAAATATTCAGGCCTAATACTAAAACTGCCATCCAGAACAAGCCTAAATTGGTCATAACTTCAAAAATATCATTACCACCTACATAGATGTAGGAAATAGCACCAAAGCAGAACATCAGGCTGTTGCCAATAAAGAAAGCAACCACAGTGGTAATTAAACCGGAAGCGCCATCTTTAGCAAAACGAGTAAAGTTGGGAGTTGCAGTACCACCGGATACGAAAGAACCTACTACAAGGCCTGCGCCAGTCAAAGCAGTTAAGCTACCGCTTTCCTTAGCAAATTGGGAAGCCAAAGTGCCACCACCTTGGTTAATTGCCATAATCATAGCAATGGAACCAAGAATTGCAACACAGGGAACTGCAATGTAACTAATCCAGGTTAAGGATTTAATACCGAAATATGCGGTACCGGTCATGCAGACACCTGCTAAAACAACTAAAGCATAGATGGCCATTTCGCTACCGCCTAAAAGGGTTTTCGCAACAGGAATTGCAAACATAGCCAAGCCTACGCCGAACCAGCCAGCTTGAGTAAAGCTTATCATGGCACTTGGAAGATAACTGCCCTTTGTACCGAAAGCACGTTGCGCCAACAGGTCAAGAGACAAACCGCTTTCTGCACCAATATAGCCTAAAGCACCAGTATAAGCGCCAAGAATAATACCACCGATAACTAAAGCACTGATAAAACCACCCATATCCAAGCCTTTGGCCAGTTGTTGCCCAGTCCACATACTTGCGGAGAAGAAGGTGAAGCCCAGCATAATCATAAACATTGTCATGAAACCGCTACGGGCACTTTGAGGTACCGCACTAGCAGCATAATCGTGATCGACTACTTGATTTTCCTTTGCACTCATGTTAAAACCCCTCTCATTTTTAATTTTGTGGTAGCATAGGACTATGCCCTTCCCTACTACCTTATAGTAAATGTCAGCTATTGCTGACAACAGCATAGCACTGATTATTTATCGTTTTCGCTAACGAACGGACCAACAGCAGCCTTAAATTCAGCAATACGCCTAGTAGTAATTTCTTTTAGGGTACGCTTTTTATTGTTTTCCCTATAAGCTAGCTCCTGTTCATAAAGAGCCATAGTTTGCAGTTCGTCCAAACGTTTATAGTGAGTATTTTCTAACCATTCTTCATAGCTATTAGGAGCAGGATAGCCAAATTTCTCATCAGTAAAGGCTGCAAAATCAACCTGGTCAGCAATAGCATCTAGGCCTTCCCAATACTCTAAAACTTCTTTATAATGTTCAGGAATTTCGTAACGGCGAGCACCACCATCATAAATAGTGCACTTTTCAAAGAGAGCGTCGTCATCACTCAAAGTACGTTCACGATACTCGGGAGCAAGTACGCCATCCTTCCAATAAAAATCTACAAAGGGCAGGTTTACGCCTGTAACGCCTTTTTCTTTATAAGTGCTGAAAATACCTTCATGATATACACAATAGAAGCCCTCGAATTCAGGCCAATATTCTCGCAGCTCTTCTGTCAGGTTTTCTAAAACCGTAATGCCCATGTTGCCGCCGACAGTAAAGAAAACAATATTTCTTAAAGCAGCACCTTGAGAACGATACTCCTTAACTACATATTTCAAGCATTTTACCAAAGTATCACCCGTAGCAATAATATCACCAATAATCAGGGTTCCTTTATTGATAATGCTTAACTTTTTATATTTGATATCCAAGCCGGTAATAAGTTCACCTTCAAAAACACGCTCACAGGATAAAAAGCTCATATCATTAACAGGAATACCAACACGGAAGCAGCTTTCCTCCAAAGGATAATTCAAACCACCTCTTAAAATAGTCAAGATGTTAGCCTGTTCAATAAGGCCTTGCTTATTAAAATAATCTAGAACAACCTTAGTAGGATTAACCATGCAATCGTAGTTTTCAAAGCCAACTACCTCTGGAGAATTTAAAAGTCTTCTAGTGCTAGCGCTAGTAACCACATAATACTTATTCAGCAGGTTCGGCGCATCTAAAGCATAAAGATTAGCCTTTTCGTGCTTATATTCAGGAACTAAATCCACGCCTTCCAATTTCTTAAACATGCTTATCTCCTTTATTTTCTATAGCCCTGTGGGTTGTTTTTTTGCCAGTTCCAGGTATCCTTGCACATATCCTCTAAAGTATATGTAGTGCGCCAACCTAAAACCTCTCTTGCCTTAGAAGCATCCGCCCAAAAAGCTGGTAAATCGCCAGCACGACGAGGTCCAAATTCAAAGGGTACCTTAATACCATTGCTGTTTTCAAAAGCACGCACAATTTCTAAAACACTATAGGGAGTACCTGTACCTAAATTGAAAATCTCTGTCCCTTTATTTTGAACAGCAAATTCAACTGCCTGTAAATGACCAGCAGCCAAATCCATTACATGGATATAATCGCGACGACAGGTTCCATCCGGAGTTGGATAATCATCACCGAAGATAGTTAGTTTATCTCTTCTGCCTACGGCAACCTGAGCAATATAAGGCATCAAATTATTAGGAATACCTTGAGGGTCTTCACCAATGCGTCCGGAAGGATGAGCACCAATAGGATTGAAATAACGCAGCAATACTACGGACAGCTCTTTATTAGCTACAGCTGCATCCTGAAGAATTTGCTCCATCATGGATTTTGTCCAACCATAAGGATTAGAACATTTACCTCTTTCCATGCTTTCCTCATAAGGGGGATTATTGGAACTATCTCCATAAACGGTTGCTGAGGAAGAGAAAACGAAATTATGAACACCAGTCTCTGCCATACATTCCAGCAAAGTCAGAGTTGTATCAATATTATTTCTATAGTAAAGGATAGGCTTTTGCACAGATTCACCTACAGCCTTAAGACCTGCAAAATGAATTACGCAATCAATGCTATTCGCTTGGAAAATTTCCAGCATTTTAGCCTTATCTTTAACATCAGCTTCATAGCTAACTACACTCTTGCCAGTCAGCTCCTCTACTCTTTTTATAGACTCAGCACAACTATTGCAATAGTTATCTACTACAACAACCTCGTGCCCAGCTTCAAGTAGAGCGACCGCTGTATGAGAGCCAATGTAGCCAGCACCACCAGCTAACAAAATTTTCATAAGCTGTACCTCAATTCATCAAATTTTAAGCTCGCTGTAAATGATCCTAGTATAGAAAAACAAGCTAACCCAATGCTAGCAAAGTTCTTAGCATATCGAACAAGTCGGCTATGTATTGTCCACACTGGATGCATTTAAAGTAGTATTTGTTATTCTACTGTTACAGATTTTGCTAAGTTACGCGGCTTATCTACGTCCAAACCTCTTGCTACGGAAATGTAGTAGCCCATAAGCTGCAGAGGAATTACGGACAAGCTAGCAGTAAAATGCTCGTCTGTTTTAGGAATATAAACAGTAAACTCAGAGGTATCCTCAATTTGATAATGGCCATAGGTGGTTAAGCCCATAAGATAAGCACCGCGGCTCTTAACCTCAACCATGTTGCTTACAGTCTTTTCATAGAGACCGCTTTGTGTCAGAACGCTAATTACCAGGGTACCATCCTCGATTAAGCTAATGGTACCATGCTTCAATTCACCAGCAGCATAAGCTTCAGAGTGAATATAGCTGATTTCCTTCATCTTTAAGCTACCCTCTAGGCAAACTGCATAGTCTATACCACGACCAATGAAGAAGACGTCTTTTGCTGCTGCAAATTTAGCAGCAAACCATTGGATACGCTCTTTGTCAGTTAAAATCTTTTCAATCTTTTCTGGAATAGTCTGTAATTCATTAAGCAATTCTTCAGCTTGTGCTTCTGTTAAGCAGCCACGTACCAGGCCGAACTTAATTGCCAAAATGTAGCAAGCAATCAATTGGGTGCTATAGGCTTTGGTAGTAGCAACAGCAATTTCCGGACCTGCTAAGGTATAGAAAACATTATCTGCATCACGAGCAATGGAGCTACCAACTACGTTAACAATAGCCAAAGTTCTGTTACCACGTGCTTTAGCTTCGCGCAGAGCAGCTAAACTGTCTGCAGTTTCACCGGATTGAGAAATAACAACAACCAAGGTATTAGGATCTAGCAAAGGGTTACGATAACGGAATTCAGACGCCAGTTCAACGCGCACAGGAACTTTAGCCAAATCTTCAAATACATATTGAGCTACAACGCCAACATGGTAAGCAGAGCCACAAGCAACAATGGTAATTTGGTTGATTTTCTTTATATCTTCATCGGACAAGCCAAGTTTCTCTAGGGTGATCTTATTATCCTTTACTACAGAATTAATAGTATCCTTAACAGCTTTGGGTTGTTCATGAATTTCCTTCATCATGAAATGCTCATAGCCACCTTTTTCTGCAGCTTCTGCATCCCATTCAATGGTAACCAGCTCTTTTTCAATAGGTTCAGCATCTACATTGTAGAAGGTTACTTCGCCCTTACCTAAACGAGCCATTTCCATATTGCCGATATAGTAAACCTTATTGGTATATTTTAAGATTGCGGGTACGTCACTAGCAACATAGCTATCGCCATCACTAATACCAATAATCATGGGACTTTCTTTACGAGCAACAAAAATTTCACCAGGATAATCCTTGAACATTACGCATAAAGCATAGGAACCACGTACACGAACCATAGTCTTAGCAATAGCATCAATAGGACCCATTTTATATTTCTTATAATAGTAGTCAATCAGCTTTACCGCACATTCCGTATCAGTTTGAGAATAGAAAGTGTAGCCTTGCTTTTGCAACTTTTCTTTAATCTCTTGGTAATTTTCAAAGATACCGTTATGTACTGCAGTTACATTACCATCATCACTGCAATGAGGATGAGCATTATTTTCAGAAGGTTCGCCATGAGTCGCCCAACGAGTATGTCCAATACCGCAGGTACCAGGCAAAGCCCTGCCGCCATCAGTTTTTTCTGCTAAAACCTTTAAACGGCCTTTCGCCTTAACTACTTTTACTTCATTATTATCATCACGAACAGCCATACCTGCAGAATCGTAACCACGATACTCCAGCTTGGACAGGCCATCTATTAAAATAGGCGCAGCCTGTAATTTACCATTAAAGCCTACAATACCACACATAGTTCTACCTCCATAATTTTAGTTTAGAACAGATTTTCTATATCTAAGGGGTGTAATTTCAATTATTTAATATATTTCTTTAAAGCTACATCAATCTTTTGCTCCAGCTCTTGAGCAAGCTCTTTGTTAGCAGCACTTACAGTCAAATATGTCTTCAGCTTCGGCTCAGTACCGGATGGACGCACGATAACAGAACAATTATCCTCTAATACAAACTTCAAAACATCAGCCTTAGGTAAGCCATCCACACCTTTGCTATAATCAAGGAATTCCACAACCTTCTTACCACCAATTTCAGGCAATCCACGACGGAAAAATTCCATTAAATCCTTCATTTTAGAGAAGCCTGCTGCACCTGCAAATTCATAGGAATAAAGCGTGTTGAGACAATAACCATAGGTCTTATACAACTCTTCCAGTTTTTCTAACAGGCTAATGCCTCTAGTCTTATAATAAGCGAACATTTCGCAAATCATGAAGGAAGCATCTACGGCATCCTTATCACGTACATAGGTGCCCGTTAAATAGCCATAGCTTTCTTCATAGCCCATAAGATAGCTAGATTCTTTGCCTTGAGCTTCTAAGGCAGCAATTTGTTCCCCAATATATTTGAAGCCGGTTAAAACATTAATAGTACGCACTCCGTAATGGTCAGCAACCTGTTGAGCCATATCAGTAGTAACAATGGTCTTAATCATTACAGGATCCTGAGGCATGGTACCATTAATAGTTCTTAATGCACAGATGTAATCAAGAAGCAGAACTCCCACCTGGTTACCAGTTAGAAGTACATGCTCGCCTTGAGCGTTTTTTACAGCAATACCTACACGGTCAGAATCCGGATCGGTAGCTAGCAGTAAATCTGCATCATATTTTTTGGCATATTCAATGCCAACTTCCATAGCTTCATGAATTTCCGGATTAGGATAAGGACATGTGGTAAAATTGCCATCAGGTTCTTCCTGCTCCTTAACGATGGTTATATTAGTAAAGCCTGTTTCTTTTAAAACACGGGTCACAGGTTTAAGCCCTGCACCATGCAAAGGAGTATAAACGATAGCAACATTTCTATCTATTGCTTCCTTGCCTAATACGGACTCGGCCTTAACCTTTTCAACAAACTCTGTAAATATATCTTCAGAAATATATTCAATTTGACCTTGAGCTAAGCCCTCTTCAAAGCTAATACTCTTAACATCAGCAAAAATATCTAATTTTTCAATTTCTGCTAAAACTGCATTAGCAGCCTCAGAGGTAATTTGACAGCCATCTGCACCATAAACCTTATAACCATTGTACTTAGAAGGGTTATGAGATGCGGTAATCATAATACCAACAGCACATTGCAAACGTCTTGTAGCGTAGGATTCACAGGGTACAGGCATTAGTTCTGGATATATAAAAACTTTAATACCATTAGCAGCTAAAACTCCCGCTGCTACCTTACTAAACAAATCAGACTTTATACGAGAATCATAACTAATTGCCACGCGACGAGCTTCAGGAGCAAAGCGTTGGCAAATATAATTAGCTACGCCCTGAGTTGCTTTTGCAACTACATAAACATTCATGCGATTAGTACCAGCACCAATTACGCCACGTAAACCAGCGGTACCAAATTCTAATTCACGATAGAAAGCATCTTCTATTTCTGCTTCATTATCAGCCATGGCCTGTAACTCTGGCACTAAATCTTCATCAGCAGTAGCCATTTCCAGCCAACGATTATATTCATTCATTAATTTAGTATCCATGTATTTTCTCCTAACTTCCAGTAAAGGACACAGTTATCCATAATATTGAACATACTTTATTAGTATATATTATAGCACAAGGCAAATTATTTAGCTATAAAAATTACTGTATACTTAGAGCAAAATAATCTAATCTCAAGAATAATTATCCCCTATGAAAAATCTGTACCGATTTCTTAAATTTAATAGCGATACTACTTGCAAAAACTGTAAAAAAAGGCTAAAATGTCTCATAATGCTTTAACAAGCAACAATTCTAAAATGAGGAAGAAAAATATGTCACATAGTAAAAAAATACTTGCTGCTCCCGTAGTCCTAATTTTACTTGGAGTAGCCTTCTATTTTTTATATTTCATTAAAACACCTAGTTATGCTGTTAATGAGATTCGCAGTGCTGTTGAGCAACGTGATGCTGTTAAATTTCAACAATATGTTGATGTGGATACCGTTTTAGATAAAGCTTTTGAAGATTTGCTTTTAGCAGAAAGTAAAATTCAAAACGACAGCATCATGAACAACCCCTTCGCTTTAGGTGTTATTCACATGATCAAGCCTGCAGTTGTTAATCTAATGAAGCAACAGGCTTTAGAAAGCATCGATCCTTCTCTAGCAAAAAAGGATAAGAAAGCACCGGAACCTGTATCCGATGCTATGCGTTTAAACATGATTCGTAAAGCTCAATTAGATAAGCTAACCTATAAAGGACTTAAGCTTGAGCAAGAAAATGCTGAAAAAGCAACCCTTAATGTTTTCGTAACCAATACTAAACTGCAAAAGGATTTTGCCTTTAATCTGGCTATGTTGAAAAACAAAGACGGAAAATGGCAGGTTAAAGAAATCTCCAACTTAGCTGCTATCGTCATGCAATTTGATGCAGCAGAAAAAGCTAAGCGTGCCAGTGAAAACCAACAGGTTCTGAATCGTCTCAAACAACATTTATCTGTTAATGATAAAAAGCTTACTGTTACCATGGTTAAAGCAAGTGAGCTTGCAGAAAAAGTAGTTAACGAAAGTAACGCTGCTGGTACAACAGTACCTACTCTTGCAGCCAATGTTGTTGATGAGGATAAGCTAGAGCCCTGCTTAACCAGTAAAATTCTTTTTAAAAACATTTCTAACACTACTATTTTAAGAGCCTATTATGACGTAGAAATTCTCGACAAGGATAAAAAGCCTATTTATTCTTATCCTGAACACTACGATGGTTCTTTAGCACCTAACACAGCTAAAGAAGTTGTTGCTATCAAGCGTTTAAACCAACAATTGCCTGATGATAGAGCCTTAGCTGCTAAAAAAGATCAAGATTTAGAATGCAATATTACAGTTACCTACATCGCTTTTGAAGATGGTTCTGTAATCGAGCCTAATCAATACGTACAGTATTAAAAGCAATAAAAAACCACTGACCTTGTTTAGATAACATTGTCAGTGGTTATTTTTTACTCTTTCTTCCCTATCATGAGACCAATTACTAAGAATATAAAATTCACCGCTAAAGCAGGGAAAAGACTGTTGATTTTGATGGGGATGAGATAGGGCCAGAAGCAGGCAGTAAAAATACCGCAGCCTATGGATAATAAGCCCCAAAGAGGCTTAATTCTATTGTTAAAGAAAATGCAGAAAGTCAAGGGCATGAAGATACCGCTAGCTCTTAAAGACATGGATAGATAGTTAAAGTCTAAAACCGAGGAATCTAAGTGGAAGAAAACGAAGACCATAGCTACGAACATAGCTACTAAAACTAAAATTCGATTAACCCATAGAGCTTGTTTGGAATCCATATCCTTCCAGATATTTTTTACAACGTCACGAGCTATAAGCGTAGCAATACCTAAGGAAAGACCACCCAAACTACCAATAGAGGATATTAGCAAAGCACCTACGCCAATACCACCTAACCATTCAGGCAAATAAGTCAAAAGATATTGCGGTAAAGCCATGATTGGGTTGATATTAGGATGATGGGCATGCATGAACATACCAATCATTACAGAGGGTAAGCCTACAGGAATAACAACCAAAGCAGCTGCAACACAGCCTACTGCAGCAGTTTTGGTATCCTTAGCAGAGAATACTGCTTGCGCATAGCTTTGCGTAGAAATAACACCTACAATCATGCATACTAGGCTGAACAAACCATCCTGAGTACCACGACCAAACAAGCTAAACCATGGATAGGGATCGAAGGTAGCAGCCATACCACTTAAACCACCCATACCACTATAGGCTAAAACACCACCAACAGCAATACTAGAGAATATCAAAACTATCTTCAGTATACCTGCCATACCGCCACCGCTAAGTCCTCCGAAGAAAACGAAGCTAGCCGTAATGCATACTAAAAGTGCACCCGCCACATACAAATTCAGATGGAAAATATCTGCAATCAAGTGTAAGCCTGTAAGCGTACTGGCAACAACACTGAAGAATATACCAAAGCTTGAGGAAAGACTAGCCAAATAACCAGCTTTCTTTCCGTAGTTGGTTACGAGAAACTCAGAAACCGTAGTTAGGCCACTTTTGCGTAAAGGCATGGCATAAAAAATAGCCATGACAATTAAAGCAATGCCACTTCCTAAAGTAAACCACCAGGCAGTTAAGCCTAGTTTGAAGCCTAACTGAGCTGTACCTACGGTAGCAGCACCACCAACAATAGTACCAATAATGCTTCCAGCTACTAAGCCTACTCCACTCTTACGTCCGCCTACACTGTAATCATCTGCAGACTTAATTTTTCTAGCAGCAATAAAGCCTGGCGCTAAAGTTGCTATAAGTGTAATTAAAATAAAGGCTATATGAATAATAGATAGTTCCATGAAATTCCCTCTACAAACCAAAAATAATACTTGTCTATTATATCACAAAACATCTTTTCTGGACATAAATAGTCTTACCTTTTTTCAAAATTCTTAACAATCTTTTAGGTTTACCAGATTTTTAAACTGAAGTAGAATTAAAAGACATTATTCGTATCTATTTTATACACATATCTTCTCCCCACTGTACACATTATTTATTCAGATAACAACTTACACATTATACTGTGCAAACAAGCCAAAACTGTAACATGTATACACAATATATTCTTGCGGAAATCACAGAAATTTTGTATAATATTGCTTATAGTATAAATGAATGGTGTACACTATTTATTTTTAAAGCTATGGTCATTCTGACTAGGAAAAGCAGGTTAACCACCAGCCCCCTAGTCATTGATATTTGGAGGAAAAAGATGAGTCGTTTAAAGATTGAAACCCCGGATCAAGCTCAGCTTACCGTGGAGCGTCTCTACAAGGATTTAGAGCGTCATATCATTGCCAGCCCTCCGGGACTGTGCCCTGTTGACCTGCAGCTCTCCTTTTTAAAGGTTTGCCATGCTCAAACCTGCGGTAAATGCGTTCCCTGCCGTGTTGGCTTAGGACAATTGCAAAAACTCATGGAAGACGTGCTGGAAGGCCGTGCAACCATGAAAACCTTAGATTTAATTGAAAGCACTGCAAACAACATTACAGACAGTGCCGACTGTGCTATCGGCTTTGAAGCAGCCCACATGGTTCTGGCTGGTCTTGTTGGTTTCCGTGAAGATTACATCCATCATATTAAGAAGGGTAAATGCTCCGTTCGTGCTAACCATTCTATTCCTTGCGTAGCTCTGTGTCCTGCACAAGTTGATATTCCTGGTTATGTAGCTTTAGTTGGTGCTGGTCGTTATGCAGATGCAGTTAAACTAATTCGTAAGGACAACCCCTTCCCCACTGCTTGCGCACTTATCTGCGAGCATCCTTGTGAAGCACGCTGCCGTCGTAGCATGATTGATGCTCCTGTCAATATTCGTGGCATGAAACGTAAAGCTGTTGATGAAGCTCCTGCTAATACCGTTCCTGTTCCGGAAAAAGCTGCTTCTACTGGCAAAAAAGTTGCAATTATCGGTGGTGGTCCTTCCGGTCTGTCCGCTGCTTACTATTTAGAGCTCATGGGTCACCATGCAGTTATTTTTGAAGAAAAGGCTAAGTTGGGCGGCATGCTCCGTTATGGTATCCCTAACTATCGCTTCCCCCGTGTTCGCCTACAAGAGGATATTGATGCAATCCTGTCCACTGGTGCAGAGGTACATCTTAACAGCCGTATTGGCAACGCTCCTGGCGAAATCTCCTTTGACGAATTAAGAGCAAAATATGATGCAATTTATATTGCTATCGGTGCTCATACTGATAAAAAGATTGGTATTGAAGGCGAAGATTCTCATGGCGTTATGTCTGCCGTTGAGATGTTACGTGCTATCGGTGATGAAAATCCCCCTGATTTCAAGGACAAGAATGTTGTTGTTATCGGTGGCGGTAACGTTGCTATGGACTGCACCCGTAGTGCTATCCGCTTAGGTGCAAAGAAGGTTGTTATCGCATATCGTCGCCGTCAAGATGACATGACTGCTCTTCCGGAAGAAATTGAAGGTGCAATTGCGGAAGGTGCTGAACTTTATGGTTTGCAATCTCCTCACCACATTGAAGCAGATGAAAACGGTAATGTTGCTGCTTTATGGGCTGAACCGCAAATCATTGGACCTATCGATGCTTGGGGACGTGCTCGTACTATTCGTAAGAAAGTTGATTTGGAACGCATTCCTGCTGATATCATCGTTGTTGCTATCGGCCAAGGCATTGAAATCGCTCCCTTCGAAGAAGCTGGTATTAAGATTAAAAAAGGTACCATCTCCGCCCTGGCATCCAGTGAATTGGCTAACAATGAAGGCGTATTCGCTGGTGGTGACTGCGTAACAGGTCCTGCTACTGTTATTCGTGCTATTGCTGCCGGTAAAGTTGCTGCAGCTAATATCGATGAATATCTTGGTTTCCAACATGTCATTACCTGTGACGTTAACATTCCTGAACCCATTATTGACGATAAACGCCCCTGCGGTCGTATCCAAATCGCTTTGGAAGAAACTGGCAAGCGTAAGAAAACCTTTGAACCTATTGAATGTGGCTTAACCGACCAAGAGGCTTGTCAAGAAGCTGGTCGTTGCCTGCGTTGTGATAAATTTGGCATTAGTGCTCTGAAGGGAGGTAGAACTACAAAATGGTAACATTAACTATTGATGGTCAACAAGTTACTGTACCTGAGGGTACTACTATTATGCAAGCTGCTGCTTCCATCGGCATTGAAATTCCTCGTCTCTGCTTCTTAAAAGACATTAACGAAATCAGTGCCTGCAAAGTTTGCGTTGTAGAAATTCAAGGCAAACAAAAGCTAGTTACCTCCTGTAGCACCGCTTGCCAAGAGGGTTTGGTAGTATTCACAAACTCTCCTAAAGCTCGTGCAGTTCGTCGTAATAACGTAGAACTGATTCTTTCTCAACATGACTGCCTGTGTGCAACCTGTGTACGTAGCGGTAATTGCAGCCTGCAAAAGCTATCTAACGATTTAGGCATTTATGATATTCCTTATGAAAGACAAATCGAAGATGTTCCCTGGAACCAAGAATTCCCGTTGATTCGTGATTCTAAGAAATGCATCAAATGCATGCGTTGCTTGCAAATTTGCGATAAAGTACAAAAATTGCACATTTGGGATTTGGAAAACACAGCTTCCCGTACTACCATTGGCGTTACTGGTGGCGTAGATATTGCTGATGCAAACTGCAGTCTCTGTGGTCAATGCATCACCCACTGTCCTGTTGGTGCTCTGAAAGAGCGCAATGACGTTCCCAAGATTTATGATGCATTAGCTGATGAATCCAAAGTTACAGTTGTTCAAGTAGCACCTGCAGTTCGTACTGCATGGGCAGAAGCCTTCAACATTCCTGCTGAAATGGCAACTGAAGGCCGTATGGTTGCTGCTTTGAAAAAGGTTGGCTTCGACTATGTTTTCGATACTAACTATGCAGCAGACGTAACTATTTGGGAAGAAGGTACTGAACTTTTAGAACGTTTAGCTAATCGCGATCGTAATGTATGGCCTATGTTCACCTCCTGCTGCCCTGGTTGGGTAAGCTTCCTGAACATGAACTACAAGGAGTTCGTTCCTAACCTGTCCACAACTAAATCTCCGCAACAAATTTTCGGTGCTTTAACTAAAACCTTCTTTGCTAAACAAAAAGGTATGGAAGCTAAAGACATTTGCTCCATCTCCATCATGCCCTGCGTTTCCAAGAAACGTGAAGCTGCACTGATGTCCATGCGTGCATCTGGCAAGCAAGACGTAGATATCGTTCTCACTACCCGTGAACTTATCCGTCTATTAAAATCTGAGCATATCAATCCTGCTACCCTGCCAGAAGTTCCCTTTGATAACCCCTTAGGCTCCTCTACTGGTGCAGCCGTTATCTTCGGCGTAACTGGTGGCGTTATGGAAGCTGCACTCCGTACTGCTTATAAAGTGGTTATGGGTGAAGAAGCTCCTATGGATGCATTCCTGAATGTTCGTGGTCACGAAGGCCGTAAGGAAGCTGAATTTAAGCTGGGCGATGTTACTCTGCGTACCTGCACTGTTAGTGGTTTAGGCAACGCTAGAAAGCTAATGGAAGATCTGAAGGCTGGTCGTGTTCGCTATGATTTCGTTGAAGTTATGGCATGTCCTGGCGGCTGCGTTGGTGGCGGCGGTCAACCTATTCATGATGGTGAAGAATTGGCCTGCGCTCGTGGTCAAAAGCTTTATGCTTTAGACGAGGCACGCGCTCTGCGTCAATCTCATAATAATCCTGACGTTGTCGAGTTGTACAATAAATTCTTAGGTAAGCCTTTAGGCGAACTAAGTGAAAAATTACTCCACACCGACCACGTTAAGGAAAAGAATTACCAATAATGATATTAAGGCGTCAGATAACTCTGACGCCTTTTTTCTTTTAACAACAAAAAAATAGCCTCACTACTAATCTAGTGAGGCTATTTTTCATTTCTAGTTATTATTTTTTTGCAGCTTTCTTTGCGGTAGCTTTTGCACCTTTTTTAGCACCTTTTTTAGTTTTCTCTACAGGTTTAGGATTCATAGCTTCTTTTAAAGATTTAGTAGCCTTGAAACCAACACCTTTAGAAGCAGCGATTTGGATTTTTTCTTTGGTTAAAGGATTAATACCTTCGCGAGCAGCACGTTCTCTAATATCAAAAGCACCAAAGCCAAACAGGGATACTTTATTACCAGCAACTAATTCTGCTTTGATTGCTTCTAAAGCAGCATCAATAACGATTTTAGCAGCAGTTTTAGAGATTTTACCATCTTGGCAAATTTTGTCAATAATTTGAGATTTAGAAATAGTTTCCATAATAGAAAATCCTCCCTTATAAATTATGAACTATGTAAAAATTCTATATTGTTGTATTTTTTCCTGCAAATTAATTCTTTTTATTTATATTTTTCGTTACTGCATCCCGCGGATGTGTGCCGAACTTTGTCCAAAATTATAAAATTTCAAGCATCTCAAAGTTGATACAAAAAGCCCTTGCCTTAATAACAATAAGTATTATATAATACTATTAACGATAATAAGATTGTCAAAAACAATCAGACAGGAGGTATTTATATGCAAACTAAATTAACACAATTACTAGGTATTAAACATCCTGTGATCCAAGGCGGTATGGCTTGGTGTTCTGATGCAGTTCTAGCAGCAGGTGTATCCAACGCAGGTGGTGCTGGTATCATCGGTACTGGCGGTCGCACTGCTGAATGGGTTCGCGATGAAATTCGCAAAGCTAAAACCTTAACTGATAAGCCCTTTGGCTGCAACGTCATGCTTATGGCTCCTAATGTTGCAGAGGTAGTAGAAACTATTTGTGCTGAAAAAGTTGCCTTTGTAACCCTTGGTGCAGGTAATCCTGTCCCCCATATTCCTACCTTCCACGCTGCAGGTATTAAGGTTATTCCTGTAGTACCTAATGTTAAGCTTGCTCAACGTATTGAAGCTGCTGGCGCAGATGCTATGGTTGTAGAAGGTATGGAGGCCGGTGGTCATATTGGCAAACAAACTACTATGTCTTTAATGGAAAATGTTCTGCCTAATGTCAAGTCTATTCCTGTTCTTGTTGCGGGAAGTATCTCCGATGGTCGCGCTATTGCCGCTGCCCTTTTAATGGGTGCTGAAGGTGTTCAAATGGGTTCTCGTTTCCTTATGTCCACTGAATGTCCTGCTCATCCAAGAGCCAAAGCAGCTATTGCAGCTGCAACTGATACTGATAGCGCAGCTACTGGTTATAGCCGTAATTTAGGCGTACGTTGCTTAGAAAACGCCTTTACCAAAAAATATACTGAGCTTGAGGTCAGTGGTGCTCCCAATGAAGAGCTTATGCGTTTTGCTACAGGAACCAACCGCGCCGGTATCATAGAAGGCGATATCGAGAATGGTGAGGTTATGGTAGGTCAAGCTCTTAATGTTTTAAACGAAGTTCTTCCCTGTCAACAAATCATGGATAAGCTCATGGAAGAATGCCAAGCAGCCCTTAAGCGTGCTACTAGCTTCATTGATTAAAAAGTATTCTTTAGCTCCCTAGTCCTCTAGGGAGCTATTTTTATTGTTAAAAATTAAATTTTGGTGTATAATATCTCATATATATTTTTATAAGGAGCTTAAACACATGAGCGAGAAATACGTTGAAATTAACCCATTGGATTATCATATAACCCCCCAAGATATCGAAAATGTCAGCAAGGCTGGTGTTGTTGCAGTACATTTAATTAGCTTTACCCCAGAATACTTTAGTCAAAAGCCGCAAGGCGAAGTCATGCAAAGTATTTCCATTACAGAAACCGGTAAAGTAAAATTCAATTCCTATTTACCCGGTGAAAAATTTGGTGCCTTAAAAAATGGACGTCAACAACAAACTGAAATTGGTGTTTTAAATTCTAGCTATATTTTCCATTTCATGCTAAAGCTTTTAGAAAAAGATAATTACAAAAAACTTGATCCTCGTCCTGGCTGCTGGCAAGCTGCTATTGATTATACAAATGGCGAACGCAGAAATTTCTATGGTCCCTTCTATAATGAAACATTAATCAGTGGTATTGATGTAAACGATTTCATTATTAAACTCACCAAAATTGCCAATCCTAGCCTTTTCGGTCACGTAGATGCTTTAGCACAATTAGAGCAATGCCTGGAAAACTTCTCCAATGTTACTACTGAAGCTAATCTGCAATATGTGTATCAAGCACTGCAATACTGTATTTATAAAAAGGTTGCTGTTGACACCATGGTTAAAGCTAGCGGCTTAGATTTAGCAGGCGAAAAAGCAAGTATTACTGGTGGTTTTGGTATCGAACCCTTAACCCTTGAAGATGGCGAGCACGCCCTAGTAGCTATGACCAGCGAGGAGCGTCGTAATGCCTTCCCTGCACCCTATTTTGTCATGGAATTAGAAGCACTTATGCGCTACACCTTAAACCAAGAAGTCCTCGGCCTTTTCTTAAATCCTGGTACTCATAATTTCCTTTTACCTAAAGAAATTATCCAAGCAGTACTAGATAGCTTCGATATAAAAAACTAATAATCTAAAAAGATAAACCTGCTTACAAATATGTAAGCAGGTTTTTATTACTTTTTGATGTTTTTAGAAAGTTTATTATAAAAATCCTTTGTTAAATCCTTCCACGCATCCACACGCTTATCATTGCTCTTAGAATTGCTATAACGAAAGACAACCACACCAGTTTTTCTATCTATAACCTGAGCATTTAAGGTTACATTTGCTTTAAACTTATATCCACCTGGATGTTCTTTTATCTCTGTACGGTAAAGCTTATGCTCAATTTTCACTTCCTTATTGGTTGTTTTACTGGGTTCAGTAGCCTTTTTAACAGAAGGATTGTTAACTGCCCAAGGATTTGTATTCCCTTGCACCTTAATTGTTGCAGTTTGTTGAGTTTTGGGAGCCTCCTGACGTACTTTTATTTTTTCACTCCAAGAACGAACTACTTTATCGCTAGTGCTTATAGATGAATCAGTCCAGTAAGGAGCATCATAATAATTAAACACATTAGCTCTCAAGCAATAGTTACTTTCCCCCTTATTAGAAAGCAGTACATTTTTTACTTTCGTGCCGCTAAGCAAAAGTTCTGAACATAACCCCTCCATAATATAAAAAGCACGCTTTCCCTTATCTACATCATTAATTTTACCATTCATCTGGATAGAATCCATAACTAGATTGCTTGTACGAACTTTTTCCGCTAATTTAGGTGTGTCCCGTAAGCTAACAAAAAACTCTTTTGCAATCTCCTTAAATAAATCGTCCTGTGTTTTGTCATAGGAACGGCGAACATCATTAAAAGAAAAAATTTTCTTGCCACTAGCAGCATCATAAAGATGAAAATCCACCTCTAATTTATGCATGGTAACTTCATGAGCAGGATAATAATGTTTTGTATCAAAGTAGCGTTCACGTTCCTTATGCTTACCGTCAGGACCATTAATCTCTTCATATTCATGCATGGTTACAGGAAAATATCGTCCTTCCACATAATCGGTTTGGTCAGCATTAGTAACAATTTCTGTAATTAGAAAAGCATTTGCTCCAGTTTTGGCTTTAACAAGCTTCCCTAATTCCGCTTTATCTATTTTTTTGTCCAAGTTCAAATCATAGAAGGCATTAAATTCTGTTTTTACTTTTTTGCTCTCTTTAAGCAAATTTGTATCTGCACTATAAGGAGCATTCTTTTCCATAGGAAGACATGTTACCTGCACCAATTTAGAAAAGTCATAATCTTTATCAATCCATGTAAGACCATAAGCTCCTACGTTCTGTGCTAAAGACAATAACATTGCACAAAGCACAACACTGGTAATTTTTTGATTAAATAACATCGCATATCCTCCATTCATTAAAAATAAATTCGCTAAACAACATCTTTAATTAGCATTATATCAAACCTCTTCACCCCTAGCAAGAAATTAATAAAAGACATTCCTAAAAGTTGGATAAAAAAATCACGTCCTACATTGCTGTAGAACGTGATTTTATATTTACTAATTATTTCTTTTGACCAGGAATTTGCATTACAGCGCCGAAAGCTGCAGAGGATACCAGAGCTGCATAACGAGCCAGGTAACCACTCTTAACTTTAGGTTCAGGGCAAACCCATTTAGCACGACGTTCAGCCAATTCTTCATCGCTCAGGCGAACGTTCAGAGTACGATTCGGAATATCGATATCGATAATATCACCAGTTTGAATCAAAGCGATATTGCCGCCTTCACGTGCTTCCGGAGAAATGTGACCAATGCAAGCACCACGAGTAGCGCCAGAGAAACGACCATCAGTCAACAGAGCAACATCTTTATCGTGACCCATGCCAGCCAGTACGGAGGTGGGGTTCAGCATTTCGCGCATGCCAGGACCACCTTTAGGACCTTCATAACGAATTACAACTACGTCGCCAGAAACGATTTCTTTAGCACAGATAGCAGCAATAGCTTCGTCTTCAGAGTCATAAACCTTAGCAGGACCGCTGAATACCTTCATAGAAGGATCAACTGCAGATTCTTTAACAACAGAGCAGTCAGGAGCAATGTTGCCCTTCAGAACTGCGATACCGCCGGTCTTGTTGTAAGGATTGTCAATGCTATGAATAACCTCAGGACGAGTGATTTCAGCATTAGCAATGATTTCACCATAGGTTTTACCGCTAACATTGTAGCACTCTTTATTGATGATGCCAAGCTTATCCAGTTCATGCATAACTGCAGGGATACCGCCGGCTTCGTTCAAGTCAATGATGTGATGAGAACCACCAGGGCTCATCTTGGTCAGGTAAGGAGTATGTTTAGCAATTTCGTCGAATTTTTCCAAAGGCAGATCAATGCCGCATTCGTGTGCAATTGCAGGCAGATGCAATGCAGTGTTGGAAGAACCACCAATAGCCATATCAACAGTAATAGCATTTTCAAAAGCTTGCATGCTCATGATATCACGAGGCAGAACCTTCTCACCAGCTTCAGCTTTAGCCAGCATATTCATAACTGCCATACCAGCATGTTTAGCTAAAGCAATACGTTTGCCATTGTAAGCTGCAGGAATGGTACCATTGCCAGGCAGGCCCATACCTAAAACTTCGGTTAAGCAGTTCATGGTATTAGCAGTGAACAGACCAGAGCAGGAACCGCAACCAGGGCAGCAAGCATGTTCTACTTCGCTCAATTCTTCAGCATTGATTTGGCCGGATTCAAAACGACCAGCAGCTTCGAAGCAGGTAGATACAGAAATATCTTTGCCATTCAGACGACCGGGCAACATAGGACCGCCAGATACTACAACAGCGGGAATGTTCAGACGAGCAGCAGCCATCAGCATACCAGGAACGATTTTATCGCAGTTAGGGATTAATACCAGCGCATCAAATTGGTGACCATTAGCAACAGCTTCAATGGAGTCAGCTACTAATTCACGAGATGCCAGAGGATATTTCATGCCGTTATGGCCCATAGCAATACCATCGCAGATACCAATTGCAGGGAATTCAATAGGAACGCCACCAGCTTCTAAAATACCATATTTAACTGCTTGTGCGATTTGATCCAGATGCATATGACCAGGAATAATTTCGTTAGCTGCACAGCAAACGCCGATTAAAGGCTTCTTTAATTCTTCTTCAGTATAGCCCATTGCATAGAACAGAGAGCGATGAGCAGCGCGGGTAGAACCCAATTTTACTTCTTGAGAACGCATAATTTTAACCTCTTTCCTTTTATATAAATTTTAGTCTTAGCACAACAATGCACTATTAAGGCATTATATTAAGTATAAGCTATATAAGCAAAAATGTCAAAGAAAATGTACAGTATTCCAGTAAATTATGGATATTTGTTTACGTCAAAAAATACAAAAGCTCCTATGGAAAATCCCATAGGAGCAAATTCTTGAAAATTAACCTTTCTTAAAAAGTTTACCTAAAACTGGACTAAACAAGCTCAAAGCAGCTGCAGCTAAGAAGAAGAGGCACAAAGGACGAGTAAAGAATACGCTAAAGGAACCATCACTCATAATAAGAGAACCAACAAAGTTTTGTTCTGCCATACTGCCTAAAATAATACCGATGATAACAGCACTCATACTGAAACCAAGTTTATTGAGGAAGTAGCCTACAAAGCCACTAAATACCATCAGATAAACATCATTCATGGAGTTGTTATAGGAATAGGTGCCTACAAAGGTCATCATAACGATAATTGGCAACAGGATATGTACAGGAATTTTTACAACCTTTACAAAAAGCTTAATCAAACTGAAGCCCATAACACCCATAACAAGATTTGCCAACAACAGACCAATGAAAATTGCATAAACATCAGTAGCTTTTTCCACAAACAGCAAAGGACCCGGTTGTAAGCCTTGGACCATCAACGCACCCATCATGATTGCAGTTGCGCCATCACCAGGGATACCAAGAGTGAGTACCGGAATAAAAGCACCGCCAGAAACAGCATTGTTACCAGCCTCGGAAGCAACAATACCTTCAGGTTCACCATTGCCGAAATTACTACTATGTTTAGACCAACGTTTAGCTTGGTCATAGGATACGAAGGAAGCGATATCGCCGCCTGTACCAGGTATACAACCGATAAAAGTGCCAATACAAGAGGAACGAATTAAAGTAACCAGTACGCGTTTAATATCAGCTATGGAAGGTAAAGAACCATCAATTGTCATGATTTGTCCCTCAACCTTTTGATGATAATAAGTTTCCACACTACTTAAAACCTGCGCAAAAGCAAAAACACCAATAAGCACAGGAATGAAAGATACACCGCCTAAAAAATAGGTTGTATCTAAGGTAAAACGAACAGTACCGCTCATATCATCAATGCCGACCGTAGCCAGGAAAAGGCCAAATAAACCACCCATAATGCCCTTAACAACACTGCCGGAAGATACGCTAGTAATAATACTTAAGCCAAAAATTGCCAAAGCAAAATATTCCGGTTTAGAGAATTGTAAAGCAACCTTAGCCAGCTGAGGAGCTAACAAAATTAAGCAAATGGTACTGAATACGCCACCAAACATACTTGCCATAGTAGATAAGCCTAAAGCTCTACCGGGTTGACGCATTTGGGTAGCCATAGGATAACCATCTAAAGTAGTAGCTACAGAAGCAGGAGTACCTGGAGTTTTTAACAAAATTGCAGAAATACTACCACCATAAATAGCTCCACAATAAATACCTAACAGCATGAGAATGCCACCAATACCATGGAAGCTAAAAGCTAAGGGGAAAAGCAACGCCAAGCCCATATTAACACTCAAACCTGGCATACAACCAAAAGCAATACCTACGAGAACACCAAAAATCAAACCTAAAAGGTTCATAGGTACCAGAATCATTTGCAAAGCATTTAAAATTTCTGTCATCCTACTCCCCTCCTAGCCTAAGAAAATGGACTGAGGTAGCTTAGTACCCAGAACTAATGAAAAGACAATATAGATAAAAGCGAGAGTACCAATGGTAGCCATGGCAATAACCTTTTTATCATGAAAATCCATCAGCAACATAATTGCAGGAATCAGTATAAGTCCAGCTGCAAAAAATCCTAAAACACTGATTAATCCACAGAACACAACTATGATTCCCATTAACAAATAGACTCGCTTATTAGAGTCAGTGGTCAAAGCAACAGTCTGCTCTGCTAGTTCTTTTTTATTTAAGACCGTATAGCCTAATAAAACAATGGCAGCTGCAAATAGTGCTCCGCCAAGGCTAAAGGGCCAAAAGCCAGGTCCTGGACCATTTTGAGTGAAAGCCATGGGAAAAGCTGATGCAGCATTCATGATAGCAGCGCCTACCAAAGCTCCTAAAGCACCAACTATATAGTTACATAACAACATACTCTTCATTATTTAAACCTCATATTTCGTAAGATCTATTTCCTTGTAAGTATACCTTAGCAGGTAAACGTTTTCCCTGCTTGTATCTCAGCTTAAAGTGAGACAGCATAGAGACAAGAACCTCTTGGGAATCTAAAGCCTGGGGCAAATTAGCATAAAAAATACAATCTGCAAAACAAACTATCCGCTCATCGATTACATTGATTTTTTGCAGAAAGAAGATAAATTCTGCAAACTCTTTCGAGTGAAGCATTTCGTGTTGTCCTTCGATACTTTGAACACCTAGCACAACCTCAATGCCCATAATATCACCTATGCTACCATCTGGCATAATGTCAATATCAAGATAACAATCAAGGAAATCAAAATTTGAAAGCTCCACCAAATCCTGCATCAATACAGTATTTCCCACGAACATTCTAAATTGATCAGGATTCTTAGCAAAAGCCTTTTGCAAAGTCTCAGATTGCTTTCCCATTCCCAACTCTAAAGCAAAATAAGCATAGGGATCATAACGATCAGGTAAAAGCAATACTTCCAACTGTATAGCGAAGGTTAAACGCAATGGACCATTAAGGTGAGAATATATGAAACCTATATTAGACGGTACAAGCTCATATTTTTTAGCAATCTCAATAATTTCTAAGATACGCGGCATTCTTCTAGCCTCTGCCTGAAAGGCCAAAGTTCTTTGAATAACTCTTTCTGCATCCACATTATGAATATCTAAAAAAACAGCAGCCGCCATTCCGACGCCCTTTATGGTTTCAAACTCTAGATAGAATTTTTTATCCGGTCCAACCATTTGCCCATATAAATTAAAAAAGCGAGCATAACGAAAACTATTATTACCTGTAAAATCACGAGTTCCCAGGAAATCTTTTGTCTGATATTGCAAGGCAAAGTCCATACTAGGTTCGCCCTGTAAAGGACATTCCAAACAATAAAACTGCTCACGTTGCAGTAAATTCTGTCTACGTACAGACTCCAAAATCTGGTCCTTACTAGTACCAACTAAAGCAGCAACCTTATCCTGAAGATAGTCCAACCAACCTTCAAGCACCTCGTAATTACTTAGTCTCGTAACCATCGCTTTTCCTCCACAAAGTTATATAAAATAACTCATTTTATATTGTACCATATTTACCTATATTTTGAAAATATAAATTTGTAGTTTAAGCTTAATCAAAGTAAGATTTGCTTTAGATTATAAAAAAACGAGATAGCCAAGCCATCTCGTTTATAAGTATTAAAGATAAAATAATATCTAAAACAATAATCTATTTTTTCAATTTCTTTTTCAGGTCTTTATCAAAACTGGAAATGCATTTTCTAAAAATTGCTTTGCCTTTATTTACAAGGTCGCCATCTACAACACGGCAGGCATCATCAATTCTTTTCCAGACAATCTTGCCAGTCTTAGTATCTACGCCATAAAAATTAACAACACAATGAGCTACAGTAACGTTATGTCCAGGAATATAATAATGCTCCACCGTAGGAACATCAACAAAGGCTACATGTCCACCACGAGTTAAGCAATAAGCAGTTCTAAAACATGGCATAGTCTCCATATGTCCCTCTTCGTAGTGAGTATCTACAGCAAAGGCACACAATTCCACTTTTACTTGCAAATCGCTACTCTCTTTTTGGTTACCATCGATGGTAACAGTAGCATTTTTCAGTTTGCCAGGAACCAATAAATCCTTATTAACCTGTTCCTCAAAAATACTCTCTGCCAGCTTTTCTGTAACTCCATCCGGCTCAGGTTTATAGCTAAATTCTAAAAAAACCTTTTGTATATTTTTAAAATTATAATTAGGCTCAAAATACTCTACTTTTTCAGCAAAACAAGTAGATGTAAACATTGTTAAAACAAAACAAACTAATGCCAATAATCTTTTCATACTATTACCTCCAAAACATTATTATGACCTTATAATTATATTATATCACAAAATCATTTATAAAGCATAAAAAAAGCTAAAGAAACTAAATTCTCTAGCTTTTTTATATTTATATAGTTAGCTTACTCTTCAATAATGAGGATAGTATCCAAGGTAGGATCAGAGGGTCCTTGCATATGACCTTTCCTAGCCTTATATTCAGTCATGAATTCCCATACCTCATCAGACATACGCTCGCCATTATAAATTACGGGAATACCAGGAGGATACGGAGCAATCATCTCGCCGCTAATTTTTCCTTTGCAGTCTTCCCAGGCTACTCTTTTCTTTTTGCAGAAATAAGATTCTCTTGGTGACATTACATATTCCGGTTGAGGCGGCAGTTTTCTGGCAGGCGGCAAGGGTTTACCATCCGCATATTTTTCAGCAATAGCACGCAGTGCATTTACCAAATTATCCAGATCCTCTTTTTTATTAGCAAAAGTCACAATTGCCAAAGTATCATGGTAATTTGCTTGCTCCATATCGATGTTATATTCTTCAAAAAGCATCTCTTTAAGAGCAAAGCCTGTAATTCCTATTTCCGCAGCACTAATGGTAAGACGTGTCTCATCCAAATCAGCTATGCCTGCATTACCAATGATTTCTCTGCCAGCGCAAGCAATACCGGGAATCTTATTAATCTCTGCTCTGGCAGCTCTAGCCAACTCTAAAGCAGTATCTATCATTTGGGCACCGCGCATAGCCATGTCATGTCTAGCCATATCCAAGGAGGTCATGAGAACGTAAGAGGGACTTGTACTTTGTACTAAATGGAGATTTGCTTCCAACATTTTTCTATCCACTAAATCGCTCTTCACATGAATCATGGAACTTTGGCCAAAGGAGCCCGTAACCTTATGAATGCTTTGCACAACAATATCAGCACCAGCTTGCAAACCGCCCATAGGCAGCTTATCAGAGAAATAGCAGTGAGCACCATGAGCTTCATCCACCATTAAAATTGCTCCATGCTTGTGACAAACCTCAGCAATACCTTTAATATCACTAGTAATGCCGAAATAAGTAGGACTTACAACCATAACACCCTTACAGTCAGGATTTTCTGCAAACATATCTTCTACCTGTTGAGGAGTAATGCCCCCATGTAATCCCCAAGTTGGTTCGAGACCAGGCATAATATAAACAGGATTGCCACCACCAATGATGAGACCCATTAATGCAGATTTATGAGCATTACGGGGAATAGCAATTTTGCCACCACCGCCACAGGTAGTAATAACAGCAGTTTGGTTGCCACAGGTAGAACCATTAACTAAAAAGTGAGTATAATCCGCTCCCCAAAGTTCTGCTGCTAAATCTTCTGCTTCTTTAATAGCACCAGATGCATTGTGCAGGTCATCTGTCATAGGAGTTTCTGTAAGGTCAAATTTAAAAATACCGTCCCCTACTGCTTCTCTAAAGAGAGGGTCGATACCGTTCTCATATCTATGACCAGGAATTCTAAAATAAGAAGGTCTTTTTTTACCATATTCTTGAATAACGCTAAACAGCGGAGTCAAGTTTTGATCTAAAGCCAATGATATTTCCTCCTCGAGTATTATTTAAGATAATTTCTATCTTTTTGATTATAGCTATAAAACAACTCTATGTCAATAAAAAAGGGGATGCAATATACATCCCCTGAAAGCTTATAAGTTAAGCTAATTTTTAATTGTCATAAGTTAAAAACTTATTCGCCTGCTTTTTTACCTCTCAGGAACAGCCATAACGGACCAGCTAAGAAGGTGGAAGTGTAGGCACCGGAGGAGAAACCAACCAACATTGCAAAGGAGAAGTTATGAATGGTTTCACCGCCCCACAAATAAATGGAGATAATTGCAAACAAGGAGGTACCTACAGTGTAGATACTGCGAGTCATAGTTTGCCAAATAGAGTTATCAATCATATCTGTCAAAGTTTCAGTACGACGACGAAGCTTCAGGTTTTCACGAATACGGTCGAAGACTACGATGGTACCGTTGATAGAGTAACCTACTACGGTCAGCAATGCTGCTACGAAGGAGGAGTCCATTTCAATATGCAGCAGAGAGAAATAACTCAGGGTTACAGAAACGTCGATAATCAGGGCTATGATTGCCGCAATAGCGAAACGGAATTCGAAACGCAGAGTAATATAGGCAATCATCAAGAACCAGGACAGTACGATAGCCATAACAGCTTGTTGAATCAACTCGCCACCGATAGTAGCACCAACATTTTCAACACGTTGAATATCGAACTTGCCAACCTTGCTAGTAAGGTCAGACATAACCTCACGACGTTTTGCATCATCGATAACACCAGTACGAATCAGAACACCTTCAGCACTAGTAGCACTGGTATCCTTGCTTTCCAACTGGATAATACTATTACCCAAATCATGAGTTTTAAGTACATCACGAACTTCAGTAATGGTTACAGCTTTGCTAAACTTCAGGTCCATAATAGAACCGCCAGTAAAGTCAATGCCCAGATTGAAGCCACGCATAATCATGGAACCAAAGCCAATAGTCAGGAAGATAATGCTGATAGCAAAGAAAATCTTATAATTTTTAACAATGGAGAATCTAAATTTATCCAACATTATTTCTTCGCCTCCTTACTATCAGTTTTAGGAGCAGCTTGAGGACCAACCTTTTTAACGTGGTTATCAACCTTACGTACTACTCTTTCAGTTTTAGGCTTCTCTTCAACTTCAACCTTAGCAGCAGAAGCATCGGGAGCACTAATACCGAACCAAGCGGGATTCTTGGTAAAATTAGCAAATACCAGGAATTGCAGTAAGAATTTAGTTACAGTTACTGCAGTAAACATGGACAGCAAAGTACCTAAAGCCAAGGTTACCGCAAAGCCTTTGATGGGACCAGTACCCAGATAGAACAGGATTGCTGCAGCCATCAAGGTAGTAATATTGGAGTCCAGAATGGTAATAATTGCGCGGCTAAAGCCGGAAGCCATAGCACTACGCAGAGTTTTACCTTTGCGAACTTCTTCTTTGAAGCGTTCGAAAATCAATACGTTGGCGTCAACGGCCATACCGATAGACAGGATAATACCTGCAATACCAGGCAGGGTTAAGGTTGCGCCTAAATAACGCATAACAACTAATAATAACATTACGTATAACAGCAAGGCAATGTCAGCTACGATACCGGACAAACGGTAGAATACCAGCATGAAAACATAAATTGCTGCGATACCAATCAGGAAAGCTTTTATACTCTTTTCCTTAGAGTCTTGGCCTAAGGTAGGACCAACGGTACGGTTTTCCAAAACCTCAATTTTAACAGGAAGAGAACCAGAACGTAACAGAATTGCTAATTGTTCAGCTTCTTCCACGCTACGTTGACCGGAGATTTGCGCTCTACCACCAGTAATTGCTTCTTGTACTACAGGAGCAGTTAACACCTTGCCATCCAATTCGATAGCAATAGTACGACCAATGTTACGAGCAGTTAATTCAGCGAATTTTTTAGCACCCTCGTCATTAAATTCCAAACCAACAACAGCTGCGTTGCCTTGGCCTACTTGAGCGCGAGCATCTTTCAAATCCTTACCAGTTAAAACTACATTGCCTCTGTCATCCTTAAATTGCATTAACGCAGTACGGCCTAACATAGCAATAGCATTTTCAGGATCCTTTACGCCAGGCAGTTCAACAATAATACGATCTTTACCTTGACGTTGAATAACGGGCTCAGTTAAACCCAAGCCGTTAATACGGCGTTCAATAATCTTAACACTACGGTTAACAGCATCATCATCAACCTTAAATTCCGGTGTTTCTACAGCCTGCAAAACAACGTGGGAACCACCCTGCAGGTCCAAACCCTGTTTAATGGAATTTGCTAAGGGATTGATATACACACAGAAACCACCGATAATTGCCAAAGCAATAATCAGGAATTTCCCTAATTCATTCCAACGCAAAATGAATACCTCCTTCAATATTTATCAGCAGATAGTCTTCACTATCCCACCTTCAGTTACAAGATACGGAACAGCAACGTCGTATTGATCTTTAGGTAAAGCCTCCTGCAATAAAGCAGCATACGCAATGCCAAAAAGCTTTGCCTGTGGGCATTTCAAAAGGAATCTGTCATAATAGCCAGCCCCCATTCCCATCCGATTTCCATCCTTGGCAAAAGCAACCGCCGGTACCAGGACCAAATCTAATTGTTCAGCAATGCCAAGTTCAAAGGGCTCCTTCACACAACGAATACCATATCTATCTAAAGCAAGGTTCTCAAAACTTTTAAGTTCAGCTAGTACGAATTCTGTGTTAGAGATAATATGCGGTACATATACCTGCTTACCATCCTCTAGTGCTTTTCGTAAAACTGTATCCACCAAGAGTTCCTTGCCAAAGGCCAAATAACCTAATATCTTTTCAGCTTGTCTATAAGTATCACTAGCAAGAATATGCTCACAAACAAGTTTACTTGACAGCTCAACCTGTTCTCTTGACAGAGCATTACGCTGAGCCTTCAACTGCTTACGCAGCTCTATTTTATCCATTACTCAGTTTTAATATGACCAATAGCCGTACGCAGAAATTGCATTTCTACATTTTCAGCAACTTTTAAGGTTACTTCTCTATCGTCAATTTTAGTAATTTTACCAATAATACCGCCCAGGGTAATCACATCATCGCCAATCTTTAAAGATTCAAGCATCTCCTGACGCTTCTTTTGCTCTTGCTTTTGGGGTCTCCAAAGCATGAAGTAAAAGACACCACCCATGATGATAAAAGGGAAAATAGAATTTATCATTGTCAAAGCATCGCCTTGCATAGCCTACCTCCTTGTGAACATTTTGTCAAATATGTGCAATATTAGAATATTCTCCTTTATTAGAGAAAATCCTTTTAAAATTTATAATTAGCCAAAAATTTTTCACGGAATTCCACAAAGGTTTCGTTAGCAATAGCTTCACGAATCTCTGTAGTAAACTTCAGGAGGAAATGCAAATTATGGATGGATAACAGGCGCAATGCGAAAATTTCCTCTGCTTTGAACAGGTGACGGATGTACGCTCTAGAGAAGTTTCGACAAGCATAGCAATCGCACCCTTCTTCGATAGGACGCCAATCCTCAGCGTATTGCGCATTACGAACTACTAAACGACCAGTATGAGTCATGGCAGTACCGTTTCTAGCAACACGAGTTGGGAAAACGCAGTCAAACATATCTACGCCTAAATTTACAGCCTCAACAATACAGTCAGGAGTACCAACGCCCATCAAATAACGAGCTTTATCCTTGGGCAACCATTGAGTAGTCTGTCCTAAAACATCATACATCATGGGTTTAGGCTCACCTACACTCAAACCACCGATACCATAACCAGCAAAGTCCATAGCGGTAAGCTGCTCACAGCTTAGTTTACGCAATTCAGGATACATACCGCCTTGGATAATACCAAACATGGATTGGTCTTCACGAGTATGGGCCTGTAAGCAACGTTGTGCCCAACGGGTAGTACGTTCCGTAGAACGTTTAGTATATTCAAAATCAGAAGGATAAGGAATACACTCATCAAAAGCCATGGCAATATCTGCACCTAAAGCTTCTTGAACCTGAGTAGAAATTTCAGGAGAAAGGAATTGTTTGCTTCCGTCAATATGAGAACGGAAGGTTACGCCCTCTTCCTTAATCTTGCGCATAGCACCAAGACTAAATACTTGGAAACCGCCACTATCAGTTAGCATGCCACGTTTGTAGTTCATGAACTTATGCAAACCGCCAGCTTTTTTTACAAGTTCATGACCAGGACGTAAAAACAGATGATAGGTATTAGCCAATATAATTTGGCTTCCCATATCATATAATTCCTCAGGTGCTAAGGTTTTAACCGTTGCTTGAGTTCCTACAGGCATGAACATAGGCGTGTTGAAGGTCCCATGGGGAGTGTGCAGCTTACCTAAGCGAGCACCACTGCGAGGATCTTCTTTTATTAATTCATATGTAACAGCGTGTTTATGGTTGTTGCACATAACAATCAGCCTCTTACTTTCAAAAATAATCTCTATTTATGCTTATCAACTATGAACATGGCATCGCCAAAGGAGAAAAATCTATATTTTTCTTCAACAGCAACCTTGTATGTATCAAGCATGATTTTACGACTGGATAAAGCAGATACCAACATAAGCAGAGTACTTTGCGGCAAATGGAAATTAGTTACCAGGGCATCAACGAATTTATATTCATAGCCAGGATAAATAAAAATTTGTGTCCAATTGCCACCAGCCTGTAACACTCCGCTAGCACCCGCAGATTCCAAAGTTCTAACAGCAGTAGTGCCTACGGCAATAATGCGACGACCCTCAGCCTTTGCCTTATTAACAGCAGCTGCTGCCTCTTGGCTAACGCTATAGAATTCTCTATGCATTTGGTGGTCTTCAATTTTTTCAGCACTTACAGGACGGAAGGTACCCAGACCTACATGCAAAGTTACAAAAACCTCTTCACAGCCCTTAGCTTTAATTTTCTCTAAAAGCTCTTTCGTAAAATGCAGACCTGCTGTAGGTGCAGCCGCACTACCACGTTCTCTATTATAAACAGTTTGGTAGCGTTCTTTATCCTCTAAAGGAGCTGTAATATACGGAGGTAAAGGAGTCTCACCTAAACGGTCCAAAATTTCTTCGAAAATACCGTCATAATGGAAACGAGCAATTCTTCCACCAAAATCTGTATTATCGATAATTTCACAGGATAACTCCTCGCTAAAATTAATTTTAGCACCAATCTGGAGTTTCTTACCTGGTTTAACCAGAACCTCCCAATCATTAGCATCCTTACGGGTTAAGAGAAAAACCTCTACGTGAGCACCAGTATCCTTAAAACCATGTAAACGCGCAGGTATTACACGAGTATCATTAAAGACCAATACATCACCAGGACGCAAATAATCTATTAAATCATAAAAATGCTTATGCTCTAATTCCCCAGTCACCTTGTCTACCACCAATAAGCGAGAATGGTCACGAGGTTCCATAGGATGCTGAGCAATAAGCTCCTTAGGTAAATCATAATCAAAATCAGTAACTAACATAATGTATATCCTTTATTTACAGCACTAAAGTGCTTTTATTACTTTACTAAATGGGTTCCCGGATAATAGTGCATTAGGATTTCTTTATAACTTTTAGGCTCTTCGCCACTAGCCATAGCTCTTGCTCCCCACGCACTCAAGCCTATACCTTTGCCCTTACCTTTACCGCGGAAAATCAGCTTTTCATCCTTGCCACCAGTAAGCACATGATAGCTTCTCATGTACTCATTCCATATCTTAGGTTCTTTTTCTTTAACCTTAATGGGTATTTGTTTACGACCTATCTCCATACCATATATATTTTCAATAGGTATCTCTATTTTTTCAGGAACTGGTGTTCCCGTTTGTACATCAAAATTATTGCTATTCAAATTAAACAGTTCTGCAAAATGTTGTCCACTAAGCTTAGCCGTACCAAGGGAACCACCCAAAATGAGGTATTTCACACGGCCACTTTCAGTCCTGTCACCGCCTGGTTCGTTAGCCGGCGATAATCTTACATTAGCTAGCTTACCAACGATAAAGCCGTGCTGTGCCAGAAGCTCTGTTACATAATCAGGACTGATTCTAAAATCCCATTTATGCTCTGGACTATCTTCGTCGAAATCCTTAACCGATTTTAAATAGCTATAATCAACGCCTAAAGCCTCTTTTGCGCTTTCAGTTTTGCCACCACTACTAGAGGTCGTAAGAGCGTAAATAGGTCTTCCATAATAGTCTGCAACAAACTGTCCTTCAGTTTCTTTGATCAGCTTACTAATAGCCGACTTTTCCACTCTTTGACCTAAGCCTATATAAGGAGTTTCCTCGTCTAAGGCTTTTAGATCATATTTCTTACCTGCCATTTGTGCTTTTTGATGCAATATGTAAGAACGCGCAGCAACCGCTTGAGCCTTAATAGCTTCATCGGGCCAAATAGGCATGGTCTTACTTGGTAACACTCGGCATAGCAGCTTTTCTAATTCCAGGGTGTTAGTTGCCAGGAGATTTTCTCCATCTATTTGTATTTTCAGAAGGCCATCATAATTACGGCCATTAATACTTGGCAATTCTTTATCATCCACGGAAATAAATTGAATCGCCTGCCCTAACTCTGTTTTTTCAAGATAAATATGCCCATCCTGTATTCTAGCAAAATATTTTCCTTTGGGAAAGTTTTGCTCTGTTCCAGTACCTAAGTCTAAAACCTTAAAAGCATGCTCTGCTTTTAAAGCTACATTTTTTTGTCCCTGTACTAAGGCAACTCTTACATCCGTTGCCTCTGCTTTTAAACCATAAAACAGGCAGCTAGAAATGCATATTGCACCTATTAATTTCTTAAACATGCTACCTACCTCATTTCTATTAAGCTAAAAGCACTACAATACAGTAATATTGGGAACTTAAAAATTAACAGGAATATATCATTTATTCTGATAATTAGGGAATTGAGAACCTATCACTATGTTCTGCGCCTTTTCCTTGACGCTTTCCAAGCTTAAATTCTCCATGCGAATAAGCTTGTCTATTTTCACCAGTTCTTCCGTAGGAGGTTCCGTTTTACGCTTCTTTTCAAATTCGTAGCGGTCTCTTTCGCTAAACACACAACCACAATAAGGTTGACGATATAATCCTAGCTCAAGACTAATCTCAACACCACGGTCATATCCCTGGCGAAAATCCTCATAGTAAAAAGGAATGTCGAATTCAGCAGCCGCTTCTTCCGCAATCTTTTTAATCAATTCATGCTTTTGGTAAATGCTCACTAAAAGGGTAGTACTAAAAGCATCATATCCATGTTCTTTAGCATATTGGGCCGCATAACGCAAACGCATACGATAGCAATAAGCGCACCGTACAGTAGGTTCACTTAGCATTCCCCTAACACATTCTTCAAGATTATAGCTTTTGTTAACGATAAGCTTAATCTGCTGTTTAGAACAAAACTCCATTAAAGTCGTCATGCGATGCTTAAATTCTTTATAAGGATGTATATTAGGATTAAAATATAAAATATCAAACTGCATGCCGTCTGCCTTGAGCTTTTCCGATGGATAACAAGCACAAGGACCACAGCAAGCATGTAATAGTAGTTTCATTTTTTATACCTTTAATTGTTAATCATTTTTCAGGAAAAGGAACTCCTAAATAACGATAAGCATCTCTGGTAGCAATTCTTCCGCGAGGTGTTCTTTGTAAAAGGCCTAATTGAATCAAGTAAGGCTCAATTACATCCTCAATAGTAGTGCTTTCTTCACTGACGGCAGCAGCAATGGTTTCAATCCCCACAGGACCGCCACCAAAGCTTTTTACAATAGCAGTAAGAATGCGTCTATCGTTGCGGTCCAAACCATAACGATCTACCTCTAAACGACCAAGCGCTTCATCTGCCAGCTTGCCATTGATGGTTTCTACTCCTGCAACCTGAGCGAAATCACGTACGCGTTTTAGAAGTCTATTAGCAATACGCGGTGTACCACGGCTACGACTTGCTATTTGCGCAGCACCATCCTTATCAATGCTAACCCCTAAAATCTCCGCAGCTCTAGAAACAATAAATTGCAATTCTTCAGGACGATAGAATTCCAAACGACATTGAACACCAAAGCGATCTCTTAAGGGAGCAGCAATAGAACCCAGTCTAGTGGTTGCACCAATTAAAGTAAAATGCGGTAAATCCAAGCGTACACTACGAGCACTAGGACCTTTACCGATAATAATATCTAAAGCAAAATCCTCCATTGCAGAATACAGGATTTCTTCAACAGTTTTAGAAAGGCGATGAATTTCATCAATAAACAAAACGTCATTCTCGCCCAAGTTAGTCAAAATTGCTGCTAAATCACCTTGACGCTCAATGGCAGGACCACTAGTAACACGAATGTTAACATTTAATTCATTAGCAATAATATTAGCCAAAGTAGTTTTACCTAAGCCGGGAGGGCCAAAAAGTAAAACATGGTCCAAAGCTTCATGGCGGGCAGCTGCAGCTTTAATAAAAATCTCTAGATTATTTTTTACCTGCTGCTGACCTATATATTCATTTAGATTGCGAGGGCGTAAGCTATATTGCCAGGTATCCTGCTCCTGCTCCGCACCTGCGATTATTCTTTCACTACTAAAATCCATAGGCTATCCTACCAATCTTACTTAAACTTTGACTGAGCCATAAGCTTTAAAGCTTGCTTCAGAATCACATCACTAGAAAGAGAACTACAATCAGGTATTTGCTTCAATACGGGTAAAATTTCACTACGAGCATAGCCCAAAGCCTCTAAAGCCTCAATAGCCTCTGCCACGTCATTATTACCAGCATTGCTAATACTGGGAGCTAATTCTGCACCACGATTATCTGTAAAGGTACCAACCTTGTCCTTTAATTCCAGAAGCATACGCTCAGCAGTTTTCTTACCAATACCTGGAAGTTTTACCAACATTTTAACGTCCTGAGATTGTACAGCTAAATAGAAATCATCTGGCTTAATAGCAGATAATATTCCTAAAGCCAACTTAGGACCTACACCACTAACATTCAATAATAATTCAAACAAATCATAATAGCTTTGGTTCAGGAAGCCATAAAGCAAAATAGCATCTTCGCGAACCGCAGTATGAGTTTGAACTCTAATCTCTTTATTCAAAACCAATTGTGCCAAATGAGAACTTGGCATAAACACTCTATAACCTACACCACCAGGAGTTTCAACAATGCAATAATCCTGGCCTAGGTAGGCAACTGTTCCCTTAATAGAACCTATCATCTTGCTCCCTCCTGCCAGCTACGTGTCATAGCTGTATTTAAGCCACAGATGGCTGCAGCCAAAGCATCGGCTGTATCATCCGGCTTGATTTTTTCTTTAATGTCCAGCAAATTACGTACCATGTAAATAACCTGCTCTTTGGTAGCACTACCTGTGCCAACAACGGACATTTTAATTTGCATAGGAGTAAATTCCAGCACCGGTAATCCATGGTTAGCCGCTGCAAGCAACGCAACCCCTCTAGCCTGGGCAACAGGAATGGCTGTAGTTTGGTTATGGTTAAAGTACAGCTTTTCAATGCTCATATAATCCAAATGAAAATGCTCTATTAATTCGCACAGTTCATCATAGATTTTTTTCAAACGCATTTCTGGCAGCATGTCTTTATCAGTGAGAATGGAGCCATAGAAAATGGGAGTCAAGCGCCCATGCGTCATATCTACCACACCATAGCCCATGATTGCTGTGCCAGGGTCTATTCCTAATACCAGCATATTTACACCTATTACAAGAAAAGCAGGCAGCTTGTGCCTGCTTTTAACTATATCTAAATAATTATTCTTCTTCCTCAGGCATATCTGCACTGTGGTAAACGTCTTGAACGTCGTCTAATTCTTCCAGTGCATCCAGCATCTTTTGGAATTTTTCAGCATCGTCGCCTGCCAGTTCAGTCATGGTATCAGGAACCATGGTCAGTTCTGCAACTTCAACTTCAATGCCAGCATCAGCTAAAGCTTTTTCAACATCATCGAAAGCTTCAGGAGAAGTAACTACTTCAAAGCCACCGTCTTCAGCCTTAACGTCTTCAGCGCCAGCTTCCAAAGCAGCCATCATAACGGTATCTTCGTCAGCTTCAACTTCGGGAGAAATAGCGAATACGCCTTTCAGGTTGAACATATAACCTACGCAACCGGTAGCGCCCAGGTTGCCGCCGTATTTGCTGAATACGTGACGAACATCTGCAGCAGTACGGTTACGGTTATCAGTCAGGCAGTTGATCATAACTGCAACGCCTGCAGGACCGTATCCTTCATAAGTAATTTCTTCGTAGCTAGAACCATCCAGAGCACCTGCACCCTTTTGGATAGCACGTTGAATGTTTTCTTTAGGAATATTGTTAGCTTTAGCTTTAGTTAAAGCCAATTTTAATTTCATGTTACCGGTAGGATCAGCGCCACCCATACGAACAGCGATGGTGATTTCACGGCTGATTTTAGTAGTAATTTTGCCACGCAGTGCGTCAGCCTTACCTTTTTTATGTTTAATATTAGCCCATTTACTATGTCCAGACATCTTATAACTCCTCCATATTTAGATATGTTTTGTTAAATTTACCAAAATATTGTACCACATTTTACAGTTTATTACAAGTATAATCGCAAAACATATATGTAGAAATTTAACAATTTTAAATCTCAAAAACCTGCTTAATACTATCGTAGTGCAGGAAAATTCCCTGTTTCCCTAACTCTGCAATCTCTTCTTTAGTAGCCAGCCTGTAGCCCATGGTTTCTTCAACCTGCAGTTTCAAATCACTCTCGTCAAAATCCATGACAAAGCGATAAATATCAACAAAATAATTGTCACCTTCATCAGGATTTACACGTTTATAACTAAATACATAGCCCCCTTCTGCTTTAGAAGCATCAAGACCTGTTTCTTCTTTTATTTCGCGTAAAACAGCCTCTTTAGACTCCTCACCAGCCTGTGCACCACCACCGGAAACCTCCCAATGACCAGCAGCCCAAGCTTTAGTCATCACACGTTGTGTAATCAGGAATTTACCATCCGGGCGCATAATAACACCTAAAACAGTTAGATGAAATTCATCAGGTCCCATGTGCCAATCATTACGTTGCATAGTTCTGCCTGTTTTTTGTTTGTTACTATCATAAATATCCCAAAGTTCCATTATGTCTAATCCTTTTACAATTTCAAAATTAACTTTTTAAGTCCTTATATTACACAATTATACAAAATATCTTTAATCAAAGCAACAAATTCACGGAATTATTATATACTCATAAAATATTTTGGAAAAAAAGGTTACAAAACATTTAATTTAGTGTATAATTAGATAGTTAAATATTCTAATTACATTTAGAGGTATATACTATGCTCGAACAAGAAAACATTTCCACTAGCGCCATTAAGATTCTCGAAGCCGCAACCGAGCTTTTTGCAAGAGATAATTTTGACGCTGTATCTATAAAACAAATCGCTTCTGCCAGCGGTGTAAACAGTGCATTAATTTCCTATTATTTCGGTGGCAAAAAGAACCTCTACCAAGAAGTTTTAGTAACCCACGCTAAGTTCTTCATTAGTCTCCAAGATCAAATCCGTAAGCAGGACATTTCCCCGTTAGCAAAACTACGTGCATATGTAGATACTATCGCTAAAATTCAAGCAGAGCATCCCTATCGTATTCATTTGATTTTCCGTGAATTATTGATGCCCAATCCCACTTTTGATGGCTTTGTAAAAAATTACTTATATCGCGCACATAAATTTATGGCTGAATTAGTTGAAGCTGCAATCGCTGAAGGTGAAATCGATACCGAGATGCAGCCAACTCATGTCGCTTTCTCCTTAGAAAGTATGATTCTCTTCTTCTTCCTTATGCGTAGCCATGTAAAAATTTTAGGCAACTTTGATGAAGGAAAAGAAATCGAATATCTCTATCGCAATCTCGATTCCTTCCTGGATACTTTAAAGAAATAAAAATAAAGAGCTTACTTCGGATTCTACGTAAGCTCTTTTTATTTTCCCTTTATAACAATTTTGCCAAATCATCTGGTAGGGCTCGTGTTATTTCTAAATTATAATCTCCCACAGGATGCTTAAATGCCAGTTTATAAGCATGTAAGGCATGCCTAGCCTGAGGTCCAGGTTCACCATATAAGTTATCCTGCACCAAAGGACACCCTATATAAGCCATGTGCACTCTAATCTGATGAGTTCTACCCGTAAAAAGCTTCAAGCGTACCAAGGCTCTGCCGTTTTTTCTAGAAAGCACCTCGTAAGCAGTTTTAGCATATTTCCCACGTTCAAAATCTACACAGCGTTCAATAATGCTATCTAGCTTTCTGGCAATGGGCGCTTCCACAACCCCTTGATTTCCAGAAAAATTATCCTGGCAAATCGCTAAATATTCCTTGTGAACCTCCTGCTGAGAAAGCCAAAATTGAATGATAGGTTCTTTAGCGAAAATAACTAAACCAGAAGTATTTCTATCCAGTCTTAAAACAGGATGAATATCTGACGTTATGCCCTTCTCGGCATAGTATTCCTGTACATAATCATAGAGCGTTGTCCCCGCCTCCTGCGTAGTCGGATGGACCAACATGCCAGCTGGCTTATCAATGATAAGCATATAATCATCTTCATAAGCAATGTTTCCCTGCTCTAAATGAAAGTCACAAAAATCTCTATGAAAAGCAAACTGCTTTTGTTCCTCTCTGAGCTTTAAAAGTTCAGGGGGAACCTGGTGAGCGTGAATTATTTCCCGCTCCATTCCCGCTTTTTCTGCTTCACCACTCATGACTGAGGCTTATTTTTAGGCAATTCGTCTACAACCTCAATATTGTCCAATTGGGAAGAAAGAGCTGCGCGGATATTGCCCAAATACCACTTGTAAAGTTCTTTTTGCTCAGCTTGCTCTTCGGCGTTTAAGCCTTCACTTTTCTTCTTACGTGCTAATTCATTTATACGATTAACCTTTGCCATAAATTCAGGACTTGCCATTATTTTCTCCTTCTATAAATGTGATTTTTACATATATTTTTACCACAAAATTATTCTAAAAATGTTCGTTTTCCATTATACAACAACTTGAGCTTTATAGCAACAAATCTTCTTATTTACCACCAAATTATGCTTTACTAAATATATAAATTAGGCTATAATTAGTGTATAGTAATCCATATAATTTAAGGAGGAATTTAATATGCCTTTAGTTACATCTACAGAAATGTTTAAAAAAGCTTACGAAGGTCATTATGCAATTGGTGCCTTCAATGTAAATAACATGGAAATCATCCAAGGTATCGTAGCTGCTGCTGCACAAGAGAAATCCCCTGTTATCCTGCAAGTTTCCGCTGGTGCTCGCAAATACGCTAACCACATTTATTTGACTAAATTAGTTGAAGCAGCTCTGCTGGACACTAACCTGCCCATCTGCCTGCATCTGGACCACGGCGAAGATTTCGACATCTGCAAACAATGCGTTGATGGCGGCTTCACCTCCGTTATGATCGATGGTTCCAAACATCCCTTTGAAGAAAATATTGAATTAACTCGTCGTGTTGTTGAATATGCTCATGAACATGGCGTTGTTGTAGAAGCTGAATTAGGTAAGCTGGCAGGCGTTGAAGACGCTATTAAGGTTGCTGCTAAAGACGCTACCTATACCGATCCTGACCAAGCTGTTGAATT